>JAYEHQ010000086.1:0-28584 GCA_034659595.1 Campylobacterota bacterium | reverse complement strand
GCAGAAAAAGATGCTACAGGTGTTGAAGCTTCTATAGATAGTAGAGGTCATTTAAATCTTACAAGTGCAGATGGTCGTGGTATTCAAATCTCTGGTACAAACTTATCAAGTGTTACTGGTATTGGTGCTAGTGGCACTAATGATGCTGATTTGAATATGGGTCGTTTAAGTCTAGTGCAACTTAATGGTAGAGATATTGTAGTATCTTCAAGTACTGGTAGTACAGGTTTTAGTGGTAATGGTACACAAGGTAATGCAGAAGCTACTGTAAATCTTAGAGATACTAGAGGTGCTATAAATGCAGATGTAGCTAGTGCTATGGGCTTTAATGCTAATGCAAACACTGAAAATATAACTAACGATAGAGTGGCAGGTGTTACTACACTAAAAGGTGCGCAAGGTGTTATCAATATAGCTGAATCAGCTCAAAAACAACTTGACCGTGTTCGTTCAGATTTAGGTTCTGTTCAAAATCAACTTATAGCTACAGTTAACAATGTTTCGGTTACTGAAGTAAATGTAAAAGCAGCTGAATCACAAATCCGTGATGTTGACTTTGCATCTGAGAGTGCAACATTCTCAAAACATAATATCTTAGCTCAGTCTGGTTCGTATGCAATGAGTCAAGCTAATGCTGTTCAACAAAATGTTATGAAACTACTTCAATAAGATAGTTTCATTCATTGATGTTACGCACTATAATGAGCAAAGCCCATTATAGAGGCAGGGACTAAAGTCCCTACAACCCCCTAAAGCTATAAAAAGCAAGCTTTTTAAGAAAAGTGCGTAAAATTAATAATAAAAAATTATAAACTTAAGATAAAATATCTATCTTTTGCTTATAATTTTCATTTATTTCATCTAACTCATTTTGAATAGTTTCAAGTTGTTCAAATAGCTCTTCTACTAAACCTTCCTCATCTGAGACAACTTTTGAGAGTTCCATCAGTAAAGAGCTATTTGAAGAGTTTGATGCTTCTATGAGTTCTTTATGATGCACTTCTAAACTATCTTCAATCTTCATAATAGAATCTTCTAACTTTTCAACTTTTTTCTTTAATGGTGAAGTTAACTTATTTCTTTCTCTTACAAGTTCAGCTTTTAGTTTTTTATTCTCTTTATTATTAGATTTTGGAGTGCTTTTTACTTTCTCTTCACTCTCCTCCTCTTCCCAACCAATTTTTTCTAAAAACAGATCATACCCACCATCAAAATACTCTGCACCATCTTTCGCAAATATAATAAGTCTATCACAAACCATACGAAGTAACTCTTCTGAGTGAGTTACAATAATAACTGAACCCTTAAAATCATTTATAGCTTTTGTTAAAGCTTCGATACTATCCATATCTAAGTGATTGGTAGGTTCATCAAGAAAAAGTAAGTTTACATTTCTAGCTAAAATCTGACCCAGCATCACACGACTTTTTTCACCACCAGAAAGTAAAGAAATTTTCTTTTTTGCACTATCTCCGCTAAACATCATACCACCACAGATGCTACGAACTTGTGCTTCACTAAGCTTAGAGTTTCCTATATAAATCTCATCCATGACTGTGTTTTTATCACTAAGATGTGCTATGTTTGTTTGTCCAAAGTGTGCAAAAGCCGTACTTGTATGGAAATTAACTTCACCATTTAGTTGTTTTAACTCTTTAGCTATTGTATTTAAAAGTGTTGATTTACCTTTTCCATTTTTACCAATAATACCAAGACATTCCCCCTTTTGAAGTGTAAAAGAGATGTTTTCAAAAAGAATTTTGTCAGGTGTATAACCAAAACTCAAATCTTTAACATCAAGTAAAACTTTTGCAGGTGTCTCTTTAAAGTTAAAATTAAATTCTAAAGAATCATCAAAACCCAAATCTTCTAACCTATCCATCTTCTCTAACTGTTTTACTTTTGATTGAGCTAAAGATGCAGTAGATGCACGAGCTTTATTCTTAGCAATAAACTCTTCAAGCTCTTTTACTTTTTTATCTTGTGCTACTTTTTGTTTAGCATGAAGCTCATCATTAGCACTTAGTTGTTCATAAAATTTATGAGTATCACCTTGAATTATTTCTATATTTTTACGCACTAACCCCATAGTATGAGTACAAACAGGATCCATAAAATTTCTATCGTGAGTTATAAGTATAACTTCCCCATCAAAAGAGCGTAAAAAACTTTTTAACCATCTAAGAGAAACAATATCAAGGTAGTTAGTAGGTTCATCTAAAAGTAATAAATTTGGCTCAGTTACTAAAAGTTTGGCTAAATTGATACGAATCTGATAACCGCCAGAAAAAGAAAGGGGGTCTTTTTCTAAATCTTCTTGAACAAATCCCAAACCAAAAAGAATCTTTTCAACTCTATAAACATCATACTGCATCTCCTCTTGAAGTGCTAAAGATGCTTCTTGTCTAAGAGTAGGTTCACTAAATGTAAGATGCTGTTTCAACGAACCTATCTTATAGTTTTTAGGGATGACAACATCACCACTATCAGGACTCTCTTCACCCAAAATAAGTTTAAAAAGTGTAGATTTACCACTCCCATTTCGACCAACTAAACCAACACGATTCCCCGAGTTTAGCTTAAAGTTTAGATTATTAAAAAGTTCTTGATGTGAATAATTTTTTGAAATATTTGTTAACTGTATCATGATTTTCTACTTATTTTTTTAGAATTATACACTTTTCTCTTTAGTAGTTATCATTTAACTTCTTCATTTGATGTATTTGTATTTTATTATTTAGCACTTTATTTAATACTGCACTTGGACTTATCCCAAAAAAGTTTTTAAAAACAACATTCATATGGGAACTATCACTATAAATATATTCAAGTTCATTAAATGTACATTCGTCTTCTATATATGAGACTACAGTCCTAGAAAATTTTGAAATAAAAATGAAATTTTTTGGAGTTAAACCAATCACCTTTTTAAAATTTCGCTCAAGAGTACTTCTACTACACCCAAAATCTTGAACAAGTCTCTCTATGCTTACTTCAAAATTATAAAAATTAATTATTCTATCAACTATATCAAAAATAACTAATTTTGGAATATATTGAGAAATATTTAATGATTTTAAAGAGCGATTCAAATATTCAATCTCCTCTTCAATCGTATCTTTAGTATATAAATCCTTAAAATATTTTTCAATTATATTATAGTCTAATTCTAAATAACCTTTGCTAATGATAGAAGCCGTTTTCTTAAATAACTTATAATAACCAATCGGTGTCAATTCAACTAATATTATTGGGAATTTTAAATTAGCATGAGAACTTTCTTCACATAAAACAAATTTATGTACTTTATTTAGTTTGATACTAACTGAGTAGTTTTTTGGGATAGGAAATATTCCAACTTCATTATATATTTTTGAATAACCTTCCAGCCCTCTGTTAAAAAATATAAAATTAGATCCATTTGGCAAAAAAATCAAATTATCTATATCTTTAATTGAATCAATTACTACATATTGTTTAACTATAGTCTCTAATTCTTTTGATGGTGGGAAAATATTATATATCATGTGAGAATTTATTGTATCCGTTGTTTTTTATTTCTTAGAATTGTATCTTAATTCTTAGAACTAGCAGTTGTATTTAATCGTCACTTAAAATAAATATATTTATTAATTTTTGCAATTGGGCATCATTTAATCCTGTAATAGCTTTAATTGTTTCTTTATTTATTTGTTGTTTTTATAGTTCAATATTAACTGGTTTTTCCTCTATACCCACCACCAGTATAATTCTTCTTAAAACATTTTTGACAAATATTGTATTTTGAGTTTTTAGGTAAAGGTGCTTCACACATTCTACAAGTTTTTACAAACGATGCTTGTTGTAGTGAGTTTTCTATATACTTGTTTAAGTTTCCTCTTGTAGTTCTTGCTTTTTGTTCATCTAAAAAATAATCATTGAAACGGTAACTTAGCCATAGATATAATGAAATCTCTTTTACCATATCTTCTGCTCGAAGTAACTCCATTGATGTTTTTGCGAAACTTCCATCTAGTTTTGGTGGATTATAGATTACAGGTAGTTTTTTCTCTAGTGCGTATATATATCTGTTATATGCATCTATAATATATGGAGATTTTAGTGTTAAAGGTGCGCATGATAGATGAAACTTTGTAGCAATATCTAGGTCATAAGTATCTACTATCTTAGATGCTTCAAGCATATCATCTAAGTTTGATGCATGAAATGGACCGTTAAATTCCATGTTATCACCAAAAAACTTTAAAATCTCTTCTAATGAACTCTCTTCTAAAATATTTGCTACAAGTTTTATATGTTCTAGGTTTGCCATAACTTTAAAAGGTATCGTGATAGCTTTCATCTCTTTGTTAAAGTTTCTTTTTATAACTTTTAAAGTATTTCTATCTAATGCTCCTACAAACCCTTTCTCTTCTAGACCATATCGCCCTGCACGACCAGAGATTTGAGCTATCTCTGATGGGGTTAAATCCCTTTGACTTACCCCATCAAATTTATCAGCTTTTGAAAAAAGTATAGTTTTTATAGGTAGATTTAATCCCATAGCTATTGCATCTGTAGCTACAAGTATTTGTGTTTTTCCATCACGAAATCTTCTAGCTTCTTCCCTTCTTACTTCTGGTGATAAATTTCCATAAACCACACTTACAGAAAAATCTTTTGAAAACTGTTGTTTTAATCTTAAAACATCTTTTCTACTAAAAGCTATGATAGCTGTACCATCAGTTACATCTTTTGCATCTGTATAGTTTTCTAACAACTCTAAAGGGTTCTTTCTTTCAAACTCGATTATCTCTAACTCTTCACCTAAATACTCAGCTAACGCTATGATGGCATCTTTAGAGTTTGGTGAACCTGTCATGATTATCTCAGATGCTGGTGTACCTATGATAGCATTTGCCCATGCCCATCCACGGTCGCTATCTCCTATCATCTGAACCTCATCTATCACACAAACATCTACATCTACCTCAAAGTTTAACATCTCTATAGTTGAACTTATATGAGTAGCATCTTCATTCATAATCTGCTCTTCACCTGTTATAAGAGATGCATCTATCCCCTTAGCATTTAGATTCTCATAACCCTCTAGTGCTAAAAGTCTAAGTGGAGCAAGATAGTAACCAGTATCTGCATCTGCTAGTTTTTTCATAGCTTGATAAGTTTTTCCACTATTTGTTGGACCTATATGAAGTGTTAGTTTTCTTCTCATCCCTCTTGCTTGTGGAAATAGATTTTTAAAGTCTCGTATAGTTCTACCCAAAAGTGCTTGTCGTTGTTTTTTAACTATCTCATCTTGAATATTATAAATAAATCTTCGTATAGTTTTTTTCTTGATTTTTGGTGTTATATGTAACTCTAAACCCAACAACTCTTTTAGATATTTAGATACTCTTGTATATAAATCTTCAGGCTCTAAATGTAATAAAGAAGCATAACTATTACAACTTGCTACTAACTCATTCAAATCCAAAAGAAATTGTTTTTCATTTTCCACTTTAGCATCATAAACGATTTGTGAAAAGTCTAAATTTTCACCTGCCCAAATATCACCAAGTAAAGATTCTAACTCTATATGCAAATCAAGCAGATAATTAACTTTTTCTTTTGAAAAAGGTATATCAACACTACTATCCATTTGTACAAAATATTCATCTTTAAAAAGTTGTGTATTTTTTACATCTAACTGAGTTGATATTATACTTTCTAAAATATCTTCTCTTATTTGTGGATATTTTGAACTTTGTGGAGGGGATGAACGAAGAGATGAAACTACCTCTTTTTGAGTTAAAAATTCATGTGGATTTTTTATAGTTTGGATAAATCTTTCTATATAAATTTGTCTATTTTTTGTAACTTTCTCTTTATCAGATAATATTTTTTTTACTATCTCCTCTTGTGATGCTGAGTCTAAAAAATCATAATCATAAGGTAAAGTTTTTAAAACCTCTATCTTGTAAAAACTCTCCCCATAAAGTATATAGTGAATAGATGCATTAAACTCGAAACTATCATCTATGTCAAAAAATCCCTCACAAGCTTTTTGAATTTTCTCCCGTTTAGCTTCATAACGAATATGTTTTAATTTTGTTTCCATTTTAGAGATAGTAATTTTTCTAGCACGCATATCTAAAAAATTACTACGAAGCTCTAAAGCCTCTTCATCTGTTATATCTAACTCTTCAAGTAATACATTCAATTTTTCTTCTTTATCTATACTTGGTTCCACTATATCTTTTGGTTTGTTAGATTGGTAAATTTTATCATCATTTGTAAAAAAATTAAGTACATCTTGACGAAAACCAGTATCAGCCTCACTCCAAAGCATTCGAGCCAATTTTACAAGTTCATCTTTTGCATACTCAACTTCATGGATGCCAAGCGTATGAAACATCTCACTAAGAGTCTCACCACTAACCCTCTCAACCCCTATATCAAAAGGGTCACCATCAAAAAATTTCTTGATTCTTTGATTTATTTTACTGTTTTTTTTATTTTTTTTAGACATATAGATTTATACTTTATATTAGGATTTTTTTATTTTATTCTTTAAATACTATATCATAATTTAATCTAATTAATCGGCTCATAGGGATTTAGATTCTCTAAACTATCGGAAGTGGGATTTCAATCCCACTTCCGATAGATATTAAGTTTAAGTTTATTTTTCGTGGATTTACCTAGAGGATAATAAATACTAAACGATATTTATTATCCTCTAAGAGAAAGTATTATAAACTGTCATTAATTATATTATAAGGAAATAAAATGAAAAAAACTAAAATCATGTTAGCTGGCTTATTAGCTACTACTTCGATATTTGCTAGTGATGCTTTAATCACAAAAGCTAAAGATGCAGGCATGAAAGCAATACCATCAAATAAAATAGAATTACTAAAGCTTATTGATAATCCTAAAAACCCAATCACAGATGCTAAGGTTACACTTGGTAAAAGATTATTCTTTGAGCCAAGATTATCAAAAAGTGGATTAATTTCATGTAACACTTGCCATAATCTAGGTATGGGTGGTACTGATGGTGTTGGTGCTGCAACTGGTCATAAATGGACTGCAAATCCAGCTCACTTAAATTCACCAACTGTTTATAATGCTGTATTTAATAAAGCACAATTTTGGGATGGTAGATCTCCAGATTTAGAAGATCAAGCTCAAGGTCCTATGCAAGCAGGTCCAGAGATGGCAGCACCAAAATCACTTGTAGAAAAACGAATCAACACTATGCCTGCTTATGTAAAAGAGTTTAAATCAGCTTATGGTAATGATGTGAAAATTGACTTTGAACTTATTACTGCTACAATTGGACTATATGAAAGAACTTTAGTAACTCCATCAAGATTTGATAAATTTATGGAAGGTGATACTAAAGCTTTAACAAAAGCTGAAAAAACTGGTCTTAAGATATTTATAGACAAAGGTTGTGCATCTTGTCATAACGGTGTAGGTTTAGGTGAAACTATGCAACCATTCCCAGCTGTAAATGCTTATAAATACGCTGATGTTGGTGGATTTAAAGGCGATAAAAATGGTATGATGAAAACAGCAACTCTAAGAAATATTGAAGAGACTGCTCCATATTTCCATAATGGTGCTATTTGGTCTTTAAGTGAAGCTGTAAAAGAGATGGGTTCTACTCAACTTGGTATCAAAATCAGCAACAAAGAAGCTAAAAAAATCACTACATTCTTAAAATCATTAACAGGTGATAAAGGTGATATTTCATATCCACAACTTCCTGTTATAACTAACAAAACTCCAAAACCAGATATGAAATAATAAAAGAGAGAGAAGTTAATTCTCTCCTTTTATATTTTTACTATTCTTTTATTTTCTTAAAAATGTGATATTATTCTTAGCATAGGATTAATAAAATGTACACTGAAGATATTAAAAAATATTTAAAAGATTTTTCTACTTACTTAAATAAGCATAATCATGTACATATTCATATCAAGTCATCTATCGTATCTAGAACTGAAGACAATGAAGTCAATATTCATCTAAATGATAAATTTGAAACTTTAGATATAAAAATATTTATCCCACTTAACAGAAAAATACCTGCAACAATAAAAATAAAAGGTGACAATTATAATATAGATACTAATATTGGTAATGCAAGGAATGTCTCACTTAAACATGATATAGATGTTGTATCACAAGTGATTATAGCTTCAACTAAGCACAAAGAAGCCATTGAATATGTTAAAGAAAAATTAAAAGAAATTTTTGATCATAAAGATACATCTAACAACGAGTCAGGTATTTATACAAAAAAAGTTAAAAGAATTGATATATCTTTAAGAAAAGAGGAACTTGATAATATCATCACTAGAGCAAATATTAAAGGTGCAAATATATTAAAATGGCTTAGAACACCCAATAATAAAATTGTTTTAATCTATAAATATAAAGAAGATGAAAGTTATGGCTCTGAACTTGAAACTAATACACACTTATATTATGCTTACATGTTAAAAAATAAATATCCATCTAAGAGACTGTTTTAAAGCTTATGCTATAATCCACACATAAATTTTTTAGGATTATTATGCAAAAAAATGTTTTAGTAATAGGGGCTGGTGGAGCTGGCCTTACCTCAGCATTGAATGCTTATGAAGCTGGTGCAAAGGTCACGGTAATAACAAAAGAATACCCAACTAGAAGTCAAACTTGTATGGCTCAAGGTGGTATAAATGCAGCACTAGGTAATGCAGGTGAAGATAGTGTTGAAGCTCATATAAAAAATACTCTAAAATCTGCTCACTCTCTAGCAAATAAAGATGCTATAAAACTTCTATGTGAATCAGCACCTGATGCTATAAAATGGTTAGATAGTATAGGTGTTTGTTTTAGCCGTACAAAAGATTCCAAAATAGCTCAAAGAACTCTTGGTGGTGCTTCTGCTCCTCGTGCTTGTTATGCACAAGACTATACAGGTTTAAAAATCCTTCATACACTTTACGATAAATGTCTTGCATCTGATATAGAGATATTAAGTGAAAAATATTTACTTGATTTTATAACAGATGAAAAAAGTATTACTGGTGCAAAATTTTTAAATATTAGAACAGGTGATATTGAAATTTATAATGCATCAGCTGTCATTGTAGCTACAGGTGGCTATGCTCGTATCTATGATAAACACTCAACAAACTCTAAAAGCTCAACTGGCGATGGTATAGCGTCAGCACTAAGAGCAGGAGCAAGAGTAAGTGATATGGAGTTTATCCAGTTTCATCCAACTGCACTTAAAAACTCATCTATTTTAATCTCTGAAAGTGCTAGGGGTGCTGGTGGGTATCTACTAAATTCTAAAGGTGAAAGATTTGTAAATGAACTTTTACCTCGTGATAAAGTAGCTCGTGCTATAGATAATGAGATGAAAAAAGGGGAAGAAATTTTCTTGGATATTCGTCATTTAGGTGAAAAGTTTATAGATAAAGAGTTACCACAAGAGAGAAAACTAGCAAAACTTTATGAAAATATTGACCCAGTTCATGAGCTTATCCCTATCAAGCCAGTAGCTCACTATACTATGGGTGGAATAGAGGTAGATGCAAATTCTGAAACAAATATAAAAGGTCTTTTTGCTGTTGGTGAATGTGCTAATCATAGAGTTCACGGTGCAAATCGCCTTGGTGGAAATTCACTTTTAGAACTCATAGTATTTGGTCGTGAAGCTGGGAAAAATGCTGTAAAATATACGAAAGAGATTGAATCAAAAATAGAAACCCTATCTTATGAAGAAAATATAATTGAACAAAAAAATGAGATTAATTTTTATGAAATAAGAAAACAACTAGCTGATATATTTTATAAAAGCGTAGGTATTTCAAGAAATAAAAAAGAGTTAGAAAATAGCTTAACAACTATACAAGAGTTTATAACCCTACTTCCAAAAATGGGTACAGATGATAACTCAAAAATTTATAACACTAACAAAGTAGAATTTTTAGAATTTAAAAACACTCTAACACTAAGTGAAGCTATATTACAAAGTGCAATCTCAAGAGAAGAAAGTCGCGGAGCTCATTTTAGAGAAGATTTTCCACAAGAGAGTAAAGAGTTTGAAAAGCATACGGTTGTAGATAGAGATGGAGTTGTATCATGAAAATAAAAATCAAAAGAGAAACATTTGTACAGTATGAAGTTGACTTAAAAGATGCTACTCTTTTAGAGGTTTTAAACCATATAAAAACAACTCAAGATGCATCTCTAACATTTGCTAGTGGGTGCAGAAGTAGTGTTTGTGGAAGTTGTTCTATGCGTGTAAATGGTAGGGAAGTTCTTGCTTGTTCTTATAAAGTTCAAGATGGAGATGAAATCTCACCTTTGAAAAATGTACCACTTATTCGTGATTTAGTTGTAGATATGAATAAGGCTTATAAATTTAATCAAATATCAAAAGCATGGCTAAGCCAAAAGGCAAATAATATAGCCTTGTCACAAGAAAATGAAAAAATAAATGAAATTCAAAGTGATTGTATCTTGTGTGGGTCTTGTTATAGTGCTTGTCCTGTTTATACTATAAACGGTGAGTTTAAAGGTCCATTTTCACTAACTAGAGTTTGGAAATATGTTAGTGATAAAAGAGAAAACAATGAAAAAGAAAAAATAGATACTATACAAAACAACGGCATCTGGGACTGCACACTATGTAATGAATGTAGCATGGTTTGTCCACAAAATATTTCTAGTAAATCAGATATAGAAAAACTAAGGATGAAAAGTTCACTTCATGGTTATATAGATCCAAACTTTGCATCATTTAGCGGTAGATTAAGTTTTTAAATGATATACTTTGTGGAAAAATAATAATTTATTAATTAATACGGAGGTCGTAATGTTAAAACAAATGCAAGAAAATGATTTTATTGTTTCAAAAACAGATACAAAAGGTAATTTAACCTATGTAAATAAAATATTTATGGAAATTGGTGAATATACAGAAAGAGAACTTTTAGGAAAACCTCATAATATTATACGCCATCCAAATATGCCAAAAGCAGTATTTCAACTTCTTTGGGATTTTGTTAAAAAAGGTGATGAAATTTTTGCCTATGTTTTAAATAAAACAAAAAATGGAAATGATTACTGGGTATATGCAAATATTACACCATCTTATGATAGTAGAGGTAATGTTGTAGGATATTACTCAGTAAGAAGAATGCCAAATCCTAAAGCTTTAGAAATAATAAAACCACTTTATCAATCAATGCTAAATGCTGAGAGAAGTGGTGGAATAAGTGCAGGAACTAAAATTTTAACTGATTTATTAAAAGAAAAAGGAGCAAGTTACAATGAGCTTATTATCTCTCTTCAAGAATAACGATACAAATAATTCACAACTAATGCAAGAGGTGATGAAAGTTGTGATGAAGGCTGCAAATGGAAACTTAGAAGATCGTGTTACAAATATCCCTAATGATAATAGTGAAAATTCAAAATTTGCATGGGCTATAAATGATTTACTAGACCAAACAGAAGCTTTTATGCGTGATACACAAACAACTGTTGAGTCTGCTTCAAATGGAAATACATATAGACATAACTACTCTTCTGGTCTGCATGGTGCATTTTTAAGTACGGCAAAAAGTTTATCTCAAGCTACAGAATCAATAGCACAAGGATATGAAACTAAAATCCGTGGTGAACTTGGTCATAAACTAAACAATCTTGGTGGTGGTATAGCTGGTGGACTTTCTGTTATACAAAGTGATATATCTCACTCCCAAGAAAGTTCTCAAGAAATAGCTAGTGTCGCTAATGAAACAGCTGATAAATCAGCAAAAAGTTTAGAAAGTGTTATTGATATATCTCACAGACTTACTAAACTCGTAGAACTTATTGGTAATTCTCATGAGGGTATTATAAGCTTAGAAACTCGTTCAGGAGAGATTAGTGAGGTTGTTAATTTAATCAAAGATATTGCAGATCAAACAAATCTTTTAGCCTTAAATGCTGCTATTGAAGCTGCTCGTGCTGGCGAACATGGTCGTGGGTTTGCTGTTGTTGCTGATGAAGTTCGTAAACTTGCAGAGAGAACACAAAAAGCAACAAGTGAAATAGAGATAAATATATCAACTCTCCAACAAGAGACTAATGATATGAGAAATAATTCAGATACTATTTCTGATATTGCTAACGCTTCACATGAAGTTATACATGAATTTGAAAATACATTTGAAGAGTTAAATTCATTAGCAAAAACTACATCTGTTATAGCAGAAAATACTCAAAATAGACTATTTACAACGCTAGTTAAAGTTGATCACATAGTCTTTAAAAATAATGCTTATCATATTGTTTTACAATCTGATAGTTCAGCAAATATCGATGATCACAATAACTGTAGCATGGGTCAATGGTATAATGGTATAGCTAGTGATATATTTGGTAAAACAAAAGCGTATAAAGAACTTATTACTCCACATATAACTGTACATAAAAGTGCTTTTGATAATCTTGACTATGTTAAAAATGGAAGTACCTTAAAAGGTGATAACCCTAATCTAATATATAAAAACTTTTCACTCCTTGAAGATGCTTCCCAAGTATTATTTGTTAAATTAGATGAGATGCTAGAACAATATCCAAATACTAAGTAATCATTTACTTAGTATTAACCTATACTCACTATAATACCGCTATCTCAATTATGTTTTCCCCCTTTCATAATGAGTGTATATACTCTTAACAATTATTTTAAAACAGTCAAGCATTTTCCCCCTTTTGTTTAGCTTGGCTTGTTTTTCTCTCAAAATCATTACGATAAAGCTTAACTTATGAAAATAACACTTACAACCCTAAATTCACGATTTACCCATTCTTCCATAGGTCTTAGATATATATATGCAAATTTATCTAAATTTCAAAAAGATACTACTATCATGGAATTTAGTATAAACGATGCTGTACAAACAATAGCTGAAAAATTACTTTTGGATAACCCAGCTATAATAGGTATAGGTGTATATATTTGGAATGCTTCCTACATACATGAACTTTTACATATTTTAAAAAAAATATCGCCTAAGACTATCATTATTTTAGGTGGTCCAGAAGTTAGTTATACCCCTTTTCGAGTTAATTTTGATTTAGCTGATTTTATTGTTCAGGGTGAAGGTGATATTGCTTTTTATGAACTTTGTAAATCTATAGAAAAAAACAATGCACCTAAATCAAAAATAATTCCTCAAAGCGTACCAAATCTAAAAGAATTACAACTTCCATACCAATTCTATACAGATGATGATATAAAAAATCGTTATATATATGTAGAGATTTCTCGTGGATGCCCTTTTGAATGTGAGTTTTGTCTCTCCTCTATAGATGAAAAAGTTCGTACATTTAATCTTGATGAAGTATTAAAAGAGTTTCAAAACCTTTGGGATAGAGGTGCAAGAAATTTTAAATTTATAGATAGAACATTTAATATTAATATAAAAACCGCAAATAAAATTTTAGACTTCTTTTTAGAAAAAGATGAAAGATATTTCACTCATTTTGAAGTTATACCAGACCACTTTCCAAACTCCTTAAAAGAAAAAATAAAACTGTTTGAACATGGTGCTTTACAAATGGAAATAGGGATTCAAACATTAAATTTAGATATTGCAAATAATATATCAAGACAATTAAAACTAGACAAAATAAAAGAGAATATAAAATTTTTAGAGAATGAAACAGATGCTCATATACATCTTGATTTGATTGTTGGATTGCCAGATGAGTCACTAGAGAGCTTTGGAAATAATCTTAATGAATTAGTAAGTTTAAGTAGCTGTGAGATACAAATAGGAATACTTAAAAAGCTATCTGGTACACAAATAAATCGCCATGATATAGTTCATGGGATGATATATAGTGATATTCCACCCTACGATATTTTACAAAATAATAAACTAAGTTTCAACGATATTCAGATTATGAAACGCTTTGCACGATTTTGGGATTTAACATACAATAGTGGAAACTTTAAAAACAGTATTATTTTGTTATGGCAAGATGAGCAAGTATATACAAGTTTTTATGATTTTAGTTCTTGGATATACACTCAAACAAATTCAACATGGAAAATATCACTTCAAAGACTTAGTGAACTACTTTTTACATACTTAGTTGAGATAAAAAAAATAGTACCAGAAATAGTTGCTAGCAATCTACTAAAAGATATTATGAAATTAAAAGGAAGAGCAATCCCACACTATTTAAAACCTTATGCAAAAGAGTTTAAAATAAATTCAAAAATAGGTAATTCAGGGTTTAATAAAAGACAGGTATAAATATTTTTTATGTATAATTAATAATGATTTTTTTTAAACCTTTTATATTAATAATGATTATTGTTTCATTCTCTTTTTCTAGTACAAGTTATGTTAGTAAATCTGTAGTAAGAAAAATAGAAAAAAAATATAATAAATTTGCAAAAAAAAGATTTTTTTACCAAGAGAAACTTCTTAAGTCTCTTAAAAACTCTACAGATATTGAAAAATTAAATGGCATAAATAAATTTTATAATAGCGTTAGATTTTCAACTGATATGAAAATTTATGGGAAAAGTGACTATTGGGCTACACCATACCAATTTCTTGCAAAAGATATGGGTGATTGTGAAGATTATGTCATAGCTAAATATTTTGCTTTAAAATATCTAAAGATGGATGTAAAAAAACTTTTTTTCTTCTATGTTCGCTCTACAAAATTCAAAGAATCTCATATGGTTTTAGCTTATTATAAAAAGCCATCATCAATGCCATTAATATTAGATAATAATAATTTTAAAGTTCTTCCAGCAAATAAAAGAAGAGATCTTAAACCAATTTTTCGTGTACAAGCTGGACAAGTTGAAAAAATATCAACTGGAAAAAAAGTAAAAAGTAAAAAAGTTGGTAGAATGTGGGATCAACTTGTTCAAAATATCAAAAGGAAAAAAATATGACTCTTTTTAAACAAATAGCATTAATGCTATCAACATTTTTAATAATAATTCTTGCAACAGTTTTAATACTAAATTTTCAAAATGAAAATAGCTCTGTTCAAGATAGACTTTATAAAGATGCAAAAAATACTGCTTCATCTTTAGGCATCTCTATGTCAACAGCTAGTGGTGATATTAGCATAATGCAAACTATGATAAATGCAAGTTTTGATGGTGGATATTATCGTTATATTTCACTTAATGATACTGAAGAAAAAATCATTTATAAAAAAAATTTAGAAGAAAAACCTCTTAATATACCTAAATGGTTTATAGACGCTATCAAGATAGAAGCTCCAATAGCATCCGCTAGTATAAGTACTGGATGGTCACAAGTTGGAACAATATATGTACAAGGTGATACAAGGTATGCTTATAAACAGCTATATACAATTTTACAAAATCTTATTATATCTTTTAGTATTATTACAATTATAGGTCTAATGGTATTAAACACTTTATTGGTAGTAATTTTAAGACCACTTAAAGAGGTTCAAATTCAAGCAGAAGCTATCACTAAAAATGAATTTATTATTCAAGAGCATATACCACATACAAAAGAGTTTAAAGATGTTGTAATTGGGATGAATACAATGGTTAAAAAAATGAAAAATATATTTGATAAAGCTAATGAAGAGTTAAAACACCAAAAAGAATTAGAATATATTGATAATATAACGAAACTTAAAAATCGTAAATATTTTATAGATAAACTACCTGAATATCTCAAAATTGAAGCAACTTCAAAAGGTGGTCAAAATATTATGATAGCTTTAAGTGGGGTGATTGAAGCAAATGAAAAGATAGGTCACAAAGAAGTAAATAAACTTTTTGTAAAGATTGCTGATATATTTCACTCATCTGTGATAAAAAATAACAATGCAATAATTGCAAGGATGAATGGAACAGAATTTTGTATTTTATTACCAGATTGCTCAGACAAAGAATGTTTAGAAATCACAAAAAATATATTTAATTTAGTTGAAAAATCTATAAAAGAGATAAGATTAAATAGTGCTGAAACCTTTATATCCTTAGGAATTTGTGGATATAGTCATGAAGAAAACATAGCTCAACTTCTTTCCCATTCAGATGATGCTTTAGCTAAGGCTAAATTCAGTAATACAAATATATATCAAGAACACTCTAACAATACTACTGAAGTGATGGGTAAAGAGGAATGGAGAGAGATTATAAATAAAGCTATAACCTTAAATAGTTTTGATTTCATCTCTTTTAAAGCTGTAGATATGAAATTAAAAAAAGTTATACATAATAGACTTAGTTTAATTCTAAAAGTAGATGAAAAAAATATTTATAAATATTATCAATTTATGCCAGCTGCAAACCAAATTGGACTTGCACATAGTATCTATACAAATATTTTAGAGATGATGTTCAAAAAACCAGATGAAACTTTGAAAGATTCCACATGCTCTATTAGACTTCCTTATGCTTATTTAGAATTTAAAGACACTTATAAATATATGAATGAACTTCTTAATAATTATGCTAGAAATTTACCATTTAAACTTATTATAGAAGTACCAGATGCTTTTGCATTTGAAGACTCTCAACAAATAAAATTATATAAAGAATTATTTGAAAAACATAATATAGATATGGGTATATTTGAATTTATTGGTGAAAGTGATGACTACTACTATTTACAAGAGCTAAGACCAGCATATATAAAAGGAGATTCAAACTATTTTATCTCTGCTAATGAGCATACACTCTCTGCTCTTAGATTTATTACTGATAGTGTTGGAATCTCTCTTATAGCTACAGATGTTAAAGATAAAGAGACACTTGATAAACTACAGAATAAAGATATTTATATGATACAAGGGAGTGTAACTCTAAGTATATAACTATATAACTCTAGAATTTAAGCCTTTTGTTAAAGCATTATTTATTTGATATTTGTAATTATGATTTAACTTTTCTAGCTGTGAAATAAATTCTAAAATAATTGTTGAAGTTACACTTGGATGCCTACAAACTATATAGATAATATCTTCAAATATATAAAGTTCAGCAGGTACATTAACACCTATTTGTTTAGGCATCGTTCCATGATATTTTATAATTTCATTTAATGTTTCTTCTAATTTTTTAGAGTCAATATCTCTATCTTTTATAATTTTACGAAGTTCTTCTAAAGTAGAATATGTAGTTCTTTGTTTAGTTTGTTTAACTTTCTTTTTTTGAGGTTTTTTTTTCTTTTTGAATGATAGTAATAGTAGATATATTAAGATTACAAGTAAAACAGTTAATCCAAGCCCTGATTTTATCAGTAAAACTATATCCATGCTGTAACTTTATTATTTGATTTTGATAGTTAAAAGGTGGTACGCCCTAAAGGATTCGAACCTTTGGCCTATGCCTTAGAAGGGCATTGCTCTATCCAGCTGAGCTAAGGACGCACATATATTAAGTTTTAACTTTTAAAAAGTCCCAGTACTTAATAACTAGTAAAAATTTATCCGATATTCTTGATTTAAAAAAAATCAAAGCTTTAGCACCCCAGCGGTAGCTGAAGAAAATATGGACTAGTTCATATTTTCGCTTTTTAATGGTGGTACGCCCGATAGGATTCGAACCTATAACCCTCGGAGCCGAAATCCGAAACTCTATCCAGTTGAGCCACGAACGCTACTATTGTTATATTTATTGATTATTTATTTTAAAATGGGGTGGAATACGGGATTCGAACCCGCGACCCCCGGCACCACAAACCAGTGCTCTAACCAACTGAGCTAATTCCACCATGTGTAAAATAAATATAAAAGTGGTCGGGGTGAAAGGACTCGAACCTTCGGCCCCTTGGTCCCAAACCAAGTACTCTAACCATACTGAGCTACACCCCGACCTGTACAAAAATCAATGTCAAATAACACGATTGATGAGGCGAAATTATAGACAAAAAATATTTATATGTCAAGCTTTTATATGTAAAATATAAAATTTATCATATTTCATAAGTTTTATTTGTTATAATTATAAAAATATAATTACAAAGGTATATGTATTGAGTGATTTTTTTAGTAGTATAAACTCTTTTTTAGAGATGATTTTATTTTTTGATATTTTTTTTGGAACTATAGATGGTGTTAATATACCATTTTTAGTTGCTTGGCTTATTGCTGGTGGTATTTATTTAACACTTAAGATGGAATTTGTAAATTTAAAATATTTAAGACACTCCTTCCATATTCTTATCGGTAGATATAACACTAAAGATGATAAAGGTATCATCCCATCATTTGGTGCATTAACTACTGCACTTAGTGCTACCGTTGGGCTTGGTAATATTGCTGGTGTAGCCTTAGCTGTTTCTATTGGTGGACCAGGGGCTACTTTTTGGATGATTGTCGCTGGTTTTTTAGGTATGAGTTTAAAATTTACAGAAGTAACTCTTTCTCTTCAACATCGTGTTTTCTTAAAAGATGGAACAGTTATGGGTGGAGCTATGGAGTATCTTTCTCATGGTTTTGCACAAAAAGGGTATGCAAAACTTGGTAAAGTCTTAGCAGTTATATTTGCACTGTTTATGATTGGTGGTGCTATTGGTGGGGGTAATACTTTTCAGGTATCTCAAGCTGTTGGTGCAATAGGTCAAGAGATTACTTTTTTTCAATTATACCCTTTAGCTTTTGGTATTTTAATGGCGATATTAGTAGGTTTTGTTATCATAGGTGGTGTTAAAAGGATAGCTAATATAACTGAACGATTAGTTCCTATAATGGCTATAATTTATATAACTGCATCTATGTATATATTGGCTTATCATTATGATCAAATTGGGAATGCTTTTACTTTGATATTTACAGAAGCTTTTTCAAATAACGCTTTATATGGTGGAATAATTGGAGCTATAGTTCAAGGCTTTCAAAGAGCAGTATTTTCAAGTGAAGCTGGTCTTGGATCATCCCCTGTAGCTCATGCTCCTGTAAAAACAAAATATCCAGTTCGTCAAGGTATGGTTGCACTTTATGAACCATTTATAGATACTGTAATTATTTGTACAATGACTGCTTTAGTTATTATTATTACTGGAGTTTATTCTCCAGATGCTGGTCATACAGCACTTATAGAAGCTCGTAAGGGTGCTGCACTTACATCTGTAGCTTATGGTACAGTAATATCTTGGTTTCCTACTGTTTTATCCATAAGTATAGCTCTTTTTGCATTTTCTACTATGATTTCTTGGTCATACTATGGTGAGAGAGCATGGGTATATCTTTTTGGTTCAAAATACTCTATACTATATAAAATATTATTTTTAAGTTTGACGATTATAGGGACAGTAGTAAGTACAAGCATCTTAGTTGATTTTAGTTTTATGCTTCTTCTTGCTATGGCATTACCAAATATATTAGGTCTTTTTGTTTTAAGTGGTGATGTAAAAAAAGAACTTATAGAGTATGATAAAAAATTAAAAAGTGGTGAATTAGATGCGGAGGCTATAAGATGAGTATAGAATTAGAGTGTAAAAATATTTTAAAAAAAGAGGGTATAAACCCTGCTTCTGAAATTGATTTTGATGTAAACGGTGAAGTTCATTCTTTATCATTAGAATATATAATAGATACTTATATGCAAGCATCTGATGAATCAAAATTAGTTTTTGTAGATGCATTAAAAAAATCCACATCTGCAAATGAGATGGGGATAAATAAGTTTTTTGAGGGAATGGGTCAATTACTTTTAATGACCCATCTCTCAGATAAATTTGATGGTTTAGTTTAAAACTGAATCAAACCATCAATAGGGCTAGATGCAGTAGCATAAGGTTTTTTAGGAATTCTTCCTGCTAAATAACTCATTCGTCCAGCTTTTACAGCGTGCTTCATAGCTTCTGCCATTATCATAGGGTTTTGAGCTTGAGCGATAGCAGTATTAGTTAAAACACCCTCAGCTCCAAGTTCCATGGCATATGCTGCATCAGAAGCACACCCTATTCCAGCATCAACAATAACTGGTAAATTTACAGCATCTTTTATAAATGCAACATTATAAGGGTTTTGAATCCCAAGTCCACTTCCTATTGGTGCAGCTAAAGGCATAATAGCGTGAGCTCCTGCATCTTCAAGTCTTTTAGCCATGATTGGGTCATCAGAAGTGTAAGCCATAATAGTAAAGCCCTCTTTAGATAAAACTTCACAAGCTTTTATAGTCTCTAAAACATCAGGGTAAAGAGTTTTTGCAGTATCACCTATCACTTCTAGTTTAATAAGGTCTATCCCTGTAGCCTCGCGTGTAAGTCTAAAAGTTGTGATAGCCTCTTCAGCAGTTATACATCCAGCAGAATTTGGTAAAAATTTTACATTTGTACCTGTAAAAGTATCACGAAGATTTTCTTTATCTGGGTCTGTTATGTTTAAACGACGAACCGCAACTGTGATAAGTTCACTTCCAGATACTAAAGTAGCTTGTTTTGTAGTTTCAAAAGAGTCATATTTCCCACTACCAACAATTAAGCGAGAACCTAGTTCATATTTTCCGATTTTAAGTATATTATCCATATAGTTTATATCCTATTATATTTTATTGTTTGTTTTATATCATAAGAAAACTTATAAATTGCAAATTTCATTTATTAAGTCATTTGGTGTAAGGGAAAAATCAGAACCTTTATAATTTAGTGCTAGTTTTGTATGGGCTAAGGATGCATTTATAGATGCATCTAAGCATTTATGCCCTTGGGCTAGTAATGCACCGATAAGTCCGCTCAATACATCACCGCTACCCCCTTTTGCTAAAACAGATGTACCATGAGGATTTATAAAGAACTTATCATTTTTACCAATAATCACATTTGTACCTTTTAAAAGAAGTGTAGCATCTGGATATTTCCTACAAAATAGTTCTACATATTTAAAACGATTTTTTTGTAGTTCATCTACACTTATATCTGCTAAATCTAACTCTTTTAAAGCACTAATAAACTCTTTTGGATGTGGTGTTAAAACTATGTTTTTTCTCTTAAGTAATTTGGTTAAAATATTCATCCCAAATATATCTGCATCAGCTATAAGTGAATAAGAGTTATCTAAAAACTTATCAAGTTCTATCTCACTAAATTCATCCCCTAAGCCCATACCGATACACAAAGCTGTAGTTGTAGTGGGTAGTTGATGCGAGTACATTATGGAGTGTGGGATATTTATTTTTTCAAATCCTATGAGGGTAACAAGACCTGCACCAAACCGAAGAGCAGAAGATGCACTCATGATACTAGCTCCTCGTTTTTCTCCACAAGCAACGGCTAGATGTCCATAACTACCTTTGTGTGTATTATGATTTTTTCTATATGGAAGTTTTAAATCATCCATATCAAGTAGATGCCAATTTGTAGTAGTCTCATAAATATCACGACTTACGCCAAGGCTTAAAACTTTTATATCACCTAGAAAATCTTTATGGGTATCTAAATACATATCTTTTTTTAAAGCACCCATAGTAAGTGTAGTATCTGCATAAAACTTATACCCACTAGGTACATCACAAGCTATTTTATAAGCATCAGTAGAGTTCATCTGTTGCATAAGTTGAGTTAAATTTTCATCAAACTCACCACTAAAACCAGTACCTACTAAAGCATCTACTAAAACATCACACCTACTCAACTCTTTACACTCCACTATGCCGATAGCATCCACTCTTTGTTGCTGTAATATAGCCATAGTAGATTTTGGCTTTTTAGCGTAATATATAGATACATCAAAATCACTATATAAAAGTCGAGCAAGAGCAATCCCATCAGCTCCGTTGTTACCACTACCAACTACTATAATAACTTTAGAGTTTTTACTAAACTTACAACGAATAAACTCAGCCATCCCATTAGAAGCATGTTCCATCAAAATATCTTCTGTTAAATGAAACTCGCTATAGCATCTCTTATCAAGTGAACCAACTTCATTAAATAGTTTTTGCATCTGTAATCCTTATGGTTTGTATTTTAACAAAATTTATTATTAATTCAATATTTTTTAGATTTAGACTCTAATAAATGAATGAGTGAGTGAGTGAAATGTTGAATATTAGAGTTAAAGAAGTATTAGTAGGGTAGAAGGCTATTTAAAGCCTTCTATTATTTATATCTATAAGTTATACGACCCTTATCAAGAGAGTAAGGAGTGAGTTCAAGTTTAACTTTATCACCTGGAAGTATTTTTATATAGTGCATACGCATTTTACCTGCGATATGACAAAGAATTATATGTCCATTTGGTAATTCAACACGAAAAGTTGCATTTGGTAATGCTTCAATAATCTTGCCATCAACTTCTATAACATCAGCTTTAGCCATTTATAAGTCCTTTAGTTTCTCTTTAAGCAAGAGATAATATTTCAGCTTTACCATTAACAATTGCAACAGCATGCTCATAATGTGAACCGTGTAAACCATCGGCACTAACAACATCCCACTTATTTTCTAAAATAATTGGCTTTGAATCTTTTTGACATATCATAGGTTCTAAACAAAAAACCATTCCATTTTTTATCTTCGGCCCAGCTTTTGGGCTTTTACCTTCAAGATAATTAGGTATTTCAGGTTCCTCATGAGGTTTTTTACCAATCCCATGACCACAAAAATTATAAAGTGGAACAAAACCTTTAGATCTAATAGAATTTTCTAAAACGAAAGATAACTCTTTAAATCTCATACCTTGTTTTATAGAATCAATAGCCTCATAAAGGCTATCTTTAGCACAAGCGATTAACTTCTCATTATCACTACTAATATCTCCCACCCCAACTGTTATAGCAGCATCGCCAAACCAACCATCTTTTTCAGTACCTATATCATAACCAATTATATCACCCTCTTGGAGTTTATAATCAGTTGGAATACCATGAATAATAACTTGATTTAGTGAGCAACAAACAGCAGAAGGAAATCCGTAAAGACCTTTAAATGATGGTTTAGCATCATGACTTCTTATAAAGTCCTCAGCCATAGCATCTAGTTCTTTTAAACTCATTCCAACTTTTGTGTTTTTTCGTAGTAGATCTAATGCACCGCCAACAATTTTGTTAGCAGTACGAAGTTTTTCAATCTCTTGAGGTTTTCTAAGTGCGATGGCCATTGCTATAGACCAACCGCACTTAAAGTTTCATATTTGCTCATATATATCTGAGCTTCAATTTTTCTCAAAGTTGCATTTGGTAATGCTTCAATAATCTTGCCATCAACTTCTATAACATCAGCTTTAGCCATTTATAAGTCCTTTAGTTTCTCTTTAAGCAAGAGATAATATTTCAGCTTTACCATTAACAATTGCAACAGCATGCTCATAATGTGAACCGTGTAAACCATCGGCACTAACAACATCCCACTTATTTTCTAAAATAATTGGCTTTGAATCTTTTTGACATATCATAGGTTCTAAACAAAAAACCATTCCATTTTTTATCTTCGGCCCAGCTTTTGGGCTTTTACCTTCAAGATAATTAGGTATTTCAGGTTCCTCATGAGGTTTTTTACCAATCCCATGACCACAAAAATTATAAAGTGGAACAAAACCTTTAGATCTAATAGAATTTTCTAAAACGAAAGATAACTCTTTAAATCTCATACCTTGTTTTATAGAATCAATAGCCTCATAAAGGCTATCTTTAGCACAAGCGATTAACTTCTCATTATCACTACTAATATCTCCCACCCCAACTGTTATAGCAGCATCGCCAAACCAACCATCTTTTTCAGTACCTATATCATAACCAATTATATCACCCTCTTGGAGTTTATAATCAGTTGGAATACCATGAATAATAACTTGATTTAGTGAGCAACAAACAGCAGAAGGAAATCCGTAAAGACCTTTAAATGATGGTTTAGCATCATGACTTCTTATAAAGTCCTCAGCCATAGCATCTAGTTCTTTTAAACTCATTCCAACTTTTGTGTTTTTTCGTAGTAGATCTAATGCACCGCCAACAATTTTGTTAGCAGTACGAAGTTTTTCAATCTCTTGAGGTTTTCTAAGTGCGATGGCCATTGCTATAGACCAACCGCACTTAAAGTTTCATATTTGCTCATATATATCTGAGCTTCAATTTTTCTCATAGTATCTAAGGCTACTTGAACAACGATTAGAACCGCAGTACCACCAAAGAAGAAAGGTACACCCATTCCCTTGATAATCATAAACGGTAGAGTTGCTACAAGACCTAAATATAAAGCACCAGTAAATGTTAATCTACTTGCAGTTTCATTTAAAAACTCTTGTGTAGCATTACCTGTACGGATACCTGGGATAAATCCACCTTGTCTTTTTAGGTTATCTGATATATCTTTTGCGTTAAAAGTAATTGATGCATAAAAGAATGCAAAAAATACAACAAAAAGAAATGTCAAAAAATTAAAAAAGTAAGAGTTTGGATTTAAAAGATCAGCTATACCTTGAATAGTAGGGTTAGTACTACTTGAAAGTACAGTCATAGGAAACATCAATATCGCAGATGCAAAGATAACTGGAATAACACCAGCTAAATTAACTTTGATAGGGATGTAGTTCATTACTCTTTTCTTTTGGTTTTGCATCATAGTTTTTTTAGCATAAGTGATAGGCACACGGCGTTCACCAAGCTCAACATAGATAATAATACCAACAGTACCTAAGATAAGAACAAGAATAGCAAGTATTGTTAAGAAACTCATTGCACCTGTATTTACCATAGTAATACTCTGACCAATAGCCGATGGAATTGCAGAAACAATACCAGCAAAAATGATTAAAGATATACCATTACCAATACCACTTTGAGTAATTTGTTCACCAATCCACATAAGTAACATAGTTCCAGCTAATATAGAAACAGCAGCAAGAAGGATAAATGTATTTTGATCAGCTAAAATTGCACTATTTCCACTAGGTCCTGTTAAACTTTGAAGTCCAACACTTACACCAATAGCTTGAATAAGAGTAATTACAATAGTTGCATAACGGATAATTTGCATATACTTAACCATACCATCTCGTTCTTTTTTCATTTGACCAAGTGGTGCAAAAGTTGCAGCAAGAAGTTCCATAATAATTGAAGCGGTAATGTAAGGCATGATACCAAGTGAAATGATAGATAGTCTCTCAACAGCATTTCCACTGAACATATTGAATAGTCCAAGGGCATCTGATTGATGTGAATCGAAGAATGAAGCAATAACTGCAGTATCTACGCCTGGAACTGGCACATAGGCCAGTAGGCGATAGATGAATAAAAACCCTATTGTAATAAGTATCTTATTAACTAGATTTTTATTCACAATTATTTTCCTGTAGTTGTAACGTTTTCGTCTTTAATTTTTGATGCTAAATCTTTTGCAGATGCACCAACTAATTTAACTTTAGCAACGCTATTAGCTACTTTGTGAACACAACGGATAGTTTCCATTGTAATTTCACTTAACTCAGCTACAGCTTTGATTTTCTCTACATTAATAACATAAGGTTTTACATTATTTGAGTGAAAACCGATTTTTGGCATAATCTTAGCTAATGGAAGCTGACCACCAATAAAGTTTCTTTTTCTCTTGTAACCTGAACGAGATTTTTGACCTTTTTGACCACGAGCAGCAGTCTTACCAGTTCCAGAACCTTGTCCACGACCAACTCTTTTACGATTCGAAGTTGAACCTTCAGCTGGAGATAAATTTTCAATACCCATTAATTATCCTTTTAAACTAGAAAGTGCTTCAACTGTAGCACGAACTAATGTCCCTGGATTATTTGAACCAATAGACTTAGTTAAAATATCTTGAACACCTGCAAGCTCAAGAACTGGACGAACAGCACCACCAGCGATAACACCAGTACCTTCAGAAGCTGGTCTTAAAAGAACACGACTTGCATTGAATTTATGTTCAATATCATGTGCAATTGTTGTACCTTTAATACTTACTGTTGTAAGATTTTTAAATGCTTCATCTACTGCTTTTTTAATAGCATCAGGAACTTCTTTTGCTTTTCCTGTACCATAACCTATAGTACCGTTTTTATCGCCAACTACAACTAGTGCAGTAAAACGAAATCTACGACCACCTTTTACAACTTTAGTAACACGACCAATATTTACGATTGCTTCTTCGAAGTCATCTCTGTTAATTTCCATTATGTCTCCTTAGAATTTAATTTCGTTTGCACGAAGTGCATCACCAAATGCAGCAACTACACCGTGATATTGGTAACCATTACGGTCAAATACAACATTAGAGATGTTAGCTTCTTTTAGTTTAGCAGCAAATGCCTCACCAAGTGCAGCTGCACCATCTTTGTTAGCTTTATGTCCAGTTGTTTTTGAGTGAAGTGCACATAAAGTTGTAGCACTTAAATCATCAATTGCTTGAACACTTAAATAACGGTTTGATCTAAATACAGAAACACGAGGAAGTGAAGCACAACCAGATATTTTTGCACGAATACGACGCTTTCTCTTTAAACGAGTAGCTACTTTATTTTTTAATACTTTTGCATTCATCTATTAATACCCTCCCTTACTTACCAGCAGTTTTACCGGCTTTACGCACGATATGCTCTTCAACGTATTTAACACCTTTACCTTTGTAAGGCTCTGGTGGACGGAAACTTCTTACTTCAGCAGCAAATTGACCAACTAATTGTTTGTCATGACTTTTAAGAGTAATAATATTTTTATCAACTGCAGCTTCTAAACCTTCAGGTAAATCGTAGTTAATATCATGAGAAAAACCAAGTTGTAAATTAAGCACTTTACCTTGAACTTTAGCACGGTAACCAACACCATTAATCTCTAATTGCTTAGTGTATCCAGTAGTTAAACCAGTTACAACATTTGCAGCTAAAGCACGGTAAGTTCCCCAAAAAGCTCTGTGAGCACGATCATCAGATAATGAAGTAAAAGTTAATACATTTCCATCAATTGAAAAATTAACATTTCCTTTTGTATCTAAATCAACACTATTTTTGCCTTTAGCAAACGATATAACATTTCCATTGCTGCTAACTGTTACATCTGCTGCAAATTCTACCGGTTTTTTACCAATTCTTGACATGTTATCTCCTTACCAAACTGTACATAAAACTTCGCCACCAATGCCAAGCTCATAAGCTTTGTCATTAGCAAGAACGCCGTGTGATGTACTAACAATAATAATACCATAACCATTTTTGAAACGCTTAATACCTTCTTTACCTTCATATACTCTTCTACCAGGCTTAGAAACTCTTTTCATTTCATTAATTACTGTTTTACCGTTTTCGTCATATTTAAGTACTACTTTGATAGTTTTTTTAACGCCATTTTCAATAACATTACAACTTTCAATATAACCTTTTTCTACTAAGATATTTGCTACAGCTTCAACACTCTTAGAGTGAACTAAAGTAGTAACTGGTAATCTTCTCATACCAGCATTACGGATTCTTGTTAAAGAATCTGATACTAAATCATTAATCATTAATTTTCCTTATTTTGCTAATTCAGATAAATCTAAATTGCGATTGTTAGGAGTTTCAACTTGGAGGCAAATGCCTACCAAGAAGACTTTCTAACACCTGGGATTAGACCTTTAAGTGCCATATCTCTAAAACAAATACGACAAATTCCGAAGTCTCTTAAAACAGAATGTGGACGACCACAAACTTGACATCTTGTATAACCACGAACTTTGAACTTTGGAGTTCTAGCCGCTTTTGCGATCATTGACTTTTTAGCCATTAGTTACTCCCTTTTGTAAAAGGCATACCCATTTTTTCTAAAAGAGTAAAACCTGCTTTATCAGAATCAGCTGAAGTTACAACTGTTATGTTCATACCATGAATTTGCATGATAGAATCATAAGTGATTTCTGGGAAAATTAGTTGCTCTTGAAGACCGAAGTTATAGTTACCACGACCATCAAAACCATTTCTAGGTACACCACGGAAATCTTTTACACGAGGAAGTGCAATTGATACTAAACGATCAAAAAAGTTATACATATTTTCACCACGAAGTGTAACACGAACACCAACAGGCATACCTTCACGAACTTTAAAACCAGCAACTGATTTTTTAGCGATAACAGTACTTGCTTTTTGACCAGCAATAGTAGTAATTGTATCTTCAATGTTTTTGATAAGCTTGTTATCTTTCATTGCAAAACCAGTACCAACAGAGATAACAATTTTATCTAATGCTGGAACTTGCATAACATTTTTAATATCTAAAGCTGATTGAATTTCAGGCTTAAGAGATAAATATTTTTCTTTTAAACGAGCCATCTAATTATGCCTCCACTTTACGAACATTTGAAACATCTATAGGCATCTCTTTATTGATATGACCACCTTTAGTGTTTTCTTCAGTTGGTTTAATTGCTTTTTTAGCAATTTTACAACCCTCAACGATAACCTTGTTTTTCTTAGGCATAACTGCTAAAACAGTAGCCTTAGTTCCACGGTCATCTCCAGCGATAATTTCTACAGTATCGCCTTTCTTGAAATTAAATTTTGCCATTAAACAACCTCCGGCGCAAGAGAAACTATCTTCATGAAACCAGCATAACGAACTTCACGAGCAACAGGTCCAAAAATACGAGTACCAATTGGCAT
>JAYEHQ010000085.1:0-7864 GCA_034659595.1 Campylobacterota bacterium | reverse complement strand
CTACTTTAGAAGTGGTTTTTAGAAGTTCCCTATATATTATCACAAATATTTTTAGATGATAAAGGTTATGTAAATTGGAATAAAATATTTATTAAAAGAGATACTTGTGATGAATCTGAGTTTAAAAATATAATAAAACCTTATTCTAAAGGGTTAATAACAAACATTTTAGAAAAGTATGGATTTAATAATATTCAAATATTTGATAATTGGTCTGAAAAAAATGACTGTGATGAAGATGAATATATAATAATAGCAAAAGTAGGAAAGTGATGAAAGTTAAGTACGATTTAAAAGCAGAAAAAACAGTTGAAATAAAAACAAACCATAGAGAAGTATGTACTAAAATACCACATCCTGACTCAATAAAAGTTATAGAAGAGTTAAGAGAAGTTGAAAGTAATTCCATGCATGATCAGCTTCCACTACTTTGGAATAGTGCGAAAGATTATCAAGTATTTGATGGGTATGGAAATAAGTTTATAGATCTTACATCAACAATATTTGTAGCAAATATTGGACATTCACATCCTAAAGTAATAAAAGCTATTAAAGAGTGTTGTGATAAATCACTTATAAATAACTACTATTATCCATCACATGAGAGAAAAGATTTTGTTAGCAAACTTATTGAAGTGACTCCAAAACATCTTGATAAAGCTATATTATATTCAACAGGTGCGGAGACTACAGAAGCATCTTTTAAAATTATGAGACAATATGGTCATAATATATCTGATGATAAAATTACAATCTTATCTTTTGAAGGTTCTTTCCATGGCAAAACTACAGGTTCTCAACAACTAGGCGGAAAAGATGGTGGAAAAAATTGGATAAAAAATCTTGACCCAAATATAGCTCATATCCCATTTCCAACATCTTGGTATGTAGAGGAAAGTGGACTCTCCCCTAAAGAGTTATTTTTAAGAGATATAAACAAACTAGAAGAAAAAGGGATAAAAGCTAACAATATTGCTGGATTGATAATGGAACCTTATCAAGGATGGGGTGCTTTGTTTTATCCTCAAGAGTATATGGATGCTATGGTTGAATGGGCAAAGGAAAATCAAATTCTAATAGCTATAGATGAAGTTCAAGCAGGTTTTGGAAGGACTGGAAAGCTATTTGGATTTGAACACTATGGTATAGAGCCTGATCTTGTTTGTATGGGCAAAGCTATATCATCATCACTACCTCTATCTGCCATTATAGGTAGAGAAGGGTTAATGAACTTAGATGCATCTATGAATAGTACACATGGTGGAAATCCTTTGGCTTGTGTAGCTTCACTAGCTTCTTTAAATGTTTTATTGGATGAAGAATTAATAAAGCAATCTGAAGAAAAAGGTAAAGTTTTAGAAAAAGAGCTTTTAAAATGGCAAAAAGAGTTTCCTGATATTATCTCCTATGTAAGCTGTAAAGGTTTAGTCGCGGCTGTATTTTTTGTAAAACCAAAAACTCAGGAATTAGATATAGAACTAGTAGATGAACTAATTTATAAAGCGATGTTAAAGGGTGTGAATTCTGTAAGAACACTTAGTGGAACTATAAAAATAGGGCCACCATTAAGTATTCCTATAGATGCTATTAAGGAAGCTATAGAAGTTTATAAAGAGTGTTTAATAGAGATACTGGATAAGAGATGATTAGATTAAGACATATAGGTATAGTTGTAAGAGATTTGGAAAAATCTGTAAAATTTTATAAAGATATTTTTGATTTAACTGTTGATAAACAGATGGTTGAAGATGGAAAATATGTTGAAGATTTAGTTGGTATAAAAGGAGCTAGCATCCATTGGGCTAAATTAAAAGCTAAGGATGGAACTATCATAGAATTACTAGAATATAAAGATAATCCAAACAAGGAAAAAGATAACTATATGGCTAATAGATTAGGTTGTTCACATATAGCTGTAAGTGTAGAAGATATAGAAGATATTTATAAAAAATTACAAAAATATGAGTGTAAATGTAATTCTAAGCCATTGTTTTCACCAGATGGAAAAGTTAAAGTGATGTATTGTTACGATATTGATGGAACTATTTTAGAGATTGTGCAGGAGTTGTAATGAGTGATTATTTAAATGTAGTTTATAGTGAGGAAAATACACCTTACACAGACTATCCTAAACAATTGGCAAAATATCTTTTTGATGCCTTTGAAATGAAAAGAAATCATAAAATGTTAGAGATAGGATGCGGTAGAGGTGAAATGCTTCGAAACTTTAAAGAGCTTGGTTTAGATGTGAAAGGGATAGACCTTTCACCAAAAGCACCAGAATTCAATAAAGATATTGATATAAAAGTTGGTAATGTTGAAGAGGAAAAACTACCGTATGAAGATAATTCATTTGACATAGTATATTCAAAATCAGTATTGGAACATTTTTATTATCCAGAAAGATATATAAAAGAGGTTTATAGAGTTTTGAAACCAAAAGGGCTTATTTTAACTCTTGTTCCTGATTGGGAAGCAAATTATAAAACATATTTTGATGATTATACGCATAGAACACCTTTTACAAGTGTAAGTTTAAACGATATATTGGAGATACATAATTTTAAAGATGTAAATGTTTATAAATTTAGGCAATTACCTCTTCTTTGGAAATATCCATTTTTAAACTATTTTAGTGCTGCTATAAGTCCTTTTATACCAGTTAGAACTAAAATAAAATTTTTAAGATGGTCAAGAGAGTTAATGTTAATAAGTAGTGCAAGGAAATAAAATGAAAAACATAGGAATACTACAAGGAAGACTTCTTCCAAGATACAAAAAAAGATACCAAGCTCACCCTGTAAACTATTGGCAGGCAGAATTTTATATAGCTAAAGAGATGGGATTTTCTCAAATAGAATTTATACTTGATTTTAATGATGTGGAGCAAAACCCTTTGATCTCAAAAGATGGCATCAAAGAGATAAAAAAGCTTATAAATGAAACAGGTATAAAAGTAAAGTCTATCTGTGCAGATTATTTTATGGAGGCACCTTTTCACTCAAAACATCAAAAACAGAGTGAAAAGATACTGAAAAAATTAATTAAAAATGCAAAAGAGTTAGATGTTATAGACATAGTTATACCTTGTGTTGATCAATCTACTTTAAAAACAAAAAATGATGTAAAAATGTTTGTAGCATCTGTTAAAAAATCTTTACCAATAGCCCAAAAGCACAATATATTCATTAACTTTGAAACTGATTTAAATCCAAAGAATTTTAAAGAGTTACTTTTAAATTTTGATAGTAAAAATATAAAAGTAAACTACGACATCGGTAACTCCGCTTCACTTGGTTATAACCCAAAAGAGGAGTTTAAAGCTTATGGGAAGTATATATCTGATTTGCATATTAAAGATAGAGTTTTAAATGGTGGAAGTGTAGAATTAGGTACTGGTAACGCTGACTTTAAAACTATATTTAAACTGCTTAAAGAGTATAACTTTGATGGAAATATAATTATGCAAAGTGCTAAAGATGATAAATATATAGATGATTTAAAGCTTGTAGAAAAACAAAAAAAATTTATCTCAAAATATATAAAAAAGTACTTAGACTAAATCATGAAAAAAGTAGCTTTTGTAACCGCATCTACAAACGGTATAGGTAAGAGTATAGTTAAAAAACTTCTTGAAAACAACTATGTTGTATATGCTAATGGTAGAGATAAAAATAGTTTGAACTTTAAGGGTGTTAAGTTTGTAGTTGGAGATATGACTCAAGAATCAAATATAAACAATGCTTTAAAAAAAATAATGACTAAAGAGAAAAGAGTTGATTTAGTAGTTGCAAACCTTGGTAGTGGTAAAAGTATAGCAGGGGAAGATGTTAGCATAGATGAGTATAGACGAGTTTTTGATATAAACTTTTTTGGAGCTGTCTCATTAGCTACAAAAGCTATAGAATTTTTAAAAAAAACAAATGGTAATATAGTGTTTATATCTTCTATAGCGGGATGTGAAGAGTTAAGTGCACCTATAGCTTATACAACTGCTAAAACAGCACTTTTGAGCTTTTCTAAAAGTTTATCTAATCAAGTTGCAAAATATAATATAAGGGTTAATAGTATAAGCCCTGGAAATGTTATGTTTAAAGGTAGTACTTGGGACAATAAAGTTAAAGACAATAAAGAGTCAGTAGATGCATATATAAAAAACAATGTCCCTTTAAATAAATTTGCAAAACCAAAAGATATAGCTAAAGCTGTTTTATTTTTAGAAAAAAGTGAATTTATGACAGGTTCAAACATCGTTGTAGATGGTGGACAATTAAAAAAGATAATTTAGGATAAAAATGATTTTTGATAAGTTTAATTTAAAAGAGGAAATTATAGTTATAACAGGTGGAGCAGGACTTTTAGGACAAAGATATACAAAAGCGTTACTAGAAGCAGATGCAACTGTAGTACTGTTTGATGTAAATAAACAAGCTTTAAAGGATGTGAAAGATAAATTTAAAAAGCAATATAAAAATAAAATATTTACTTATAAAGTTGATATTACAAATGAAAAGAATATACTAAAAGCTAAAAAGAAGATATATGCTAAACTAAAAAAATATCCAACAATTCTAATCAATAATGCAGCAATAGATCCAAAATTTGAAAAAGATAGCAAAATAAACAGATCAAGATTAGAAAACTTTGAATTAAATCAATGGAACTTAGAAATATCTGTTGGCTTAACTGGAGCAATGCTTTGCAGTAAAATATTTGGTATAGAGATGGCAAAAAATAGTAAAGGAAATATAATTAATATCTCATCAGATTTAGGTGTAATCGCTCCAAATCAAAATCTATATAAACAAGATAATCTAAAAGATGATGAACAAAATGTTAAACCTGTAACTTATTCAGTTATAAAACACGCACTAATAGGACTTACAAAATATACAGCAACTTACTGGGCGACAAATGGGATTAGATGCAATGCTTTTGCTCCAGGTGGTGTTTTTAACAATCATCCAAAAGAGTTTTTAGATAAATTAACACCTCTTATACCTATGAACAGAATGGCTAATATAGATGAATATGAAGCTACAATCCTATATCTTTGTAGTAATGCAAGTAGCTATATGAATGGAGCTACTTTAAATATGGATGGTGGTAGAAGTATTTATTAAAAAAATTTTATTTTTTATAATAAAAAGATTTTTTAATTCTTTTATTATCGTATGTTCCCTATCTATGGGTGATATAAATATATAATCATACTCAATATTTGCCATTTCTTCTATAGGGTATATACTGATATTATCCATTTTTTTATTTTTTAAATTATTAAAATTTTTATCTACAATACCAACTATATTATTTTTATACTTAGGTATTAAATTTTTTGTAATTGTTCCTGCCCCATAAAATAATATTTTTGTACTGCTTGTTATTTTTATATCATTTAGAGACTTATAACTATCTATATTAAATATCTTTTTAAATATATCTATAATTTTAAAAGTATAAATATAATAATCTAAATGTATTCGTTTTGACATCTCGCTATCTTCTTTATATACTTCTTTTTTAAATTCATTTATATTTATAGATTTTTCTTGAAACTCTTTATCATAAAATTTTGGAAATAAATTATTATCATTATCAAGAATTTTTAACATTTGTGTTAATTCTTTTTTTAGTATAGGGTATGTATCATCTTTATATATAAGTTTTTGATACTTTGTAGCACCATGCCAATCATCTTCATGATTTAAATTCAATTTTTCTTTATTACTTTTTACAGATGAACAAGCATTTTCTTGAGTACCTAGTGCAAACATCAAATAATTTACATTTTTATTATACCAAGCTAACATGCCTGAACCATTTGCAACAAATAATGATAATGTTGATTCTTGATATAAAGCAGCCCTAAAAGATAAAGATAAAACAGCTTCATTACAATACACTACATTATTACCAACAATAACATCCTCCTCATATAAACCATAATAATCTCTTAATATAACAAACAAATATTTTTCGTCATCATTATATGATGATACCAACTGTTGCCATTGTTCTATTTTACTATCTCTTAAAGTTGCTTCTTTTGCCTCTCTTAATGTTATGATGACTGGTATTTTTGGATAAATATTTTTCTTTATCCATTTCCTAGCTAATACTACTTGATCTTTTGGTGGAGATAGAAAATTTATACTATTGTCTTTTTGTGCATATTTATAATAATCTGTAAGATAAAAAGACATAGATCTATCCATATATGGCATTATTCTTTCAAATGGTTTTACTGGATTATAATCATAAGGGTAAAGAGTCTTATATTGTTTTTTTATAGCTTTGATATATTCTATAGCTTGATTTCGATTATCTAAAACCATAAAAGAACCTATAGTCGGAAATAACCTTGTATATTCTACAGATAAGTTGTATATCAAGTATTTGTAATTGTCTTTATTTATATATGATTGCATATTAGGAAAAGTTGGATAAGTATCATTTGTAATAAATACAATATCTATCTTTTTTAAATTATATCTCCTTCTTTCTATCTCTGCTTTTAATACAAAATTAGATACATCATTTGTATATGGCATATCAAAATAATCATAAACTGCTAATAACCTAGTATTAGTATATTTAATACTTTTTTGCTTATAAAAAAAATTAATACTTTTTATATAATTTTTTTTAAAAATATGATATTTTTCAGTATCTAAAAAATATAGAAAAGATTTTTTTATATTTGAAATTATTTTAAATACCTTTTTTCTATTTCACAAATCATTTCTACAATTAGCTCTGCATCTTCTTTTGTATATTTTTCATTTAAAAATAAATTAAAAGAGTTGTCTTTAACTTCTACTGCATTTTTCGCTTTAAAATCATCTTTATAATATTCTTTTGCCCATTCCCATTGGCTTATCACACAACCATAGTGATTATTATTTCCAACTCCCTCTTTAGTTAAAGCTTGTGCAAATTCAATTTTAGAACAATTTAATTTACTTATATCTACAAAAATTGGAAAGAAAAAAGGTGAAAAATCTTTATTGAAATTATATGGTGTACAAATCTTAGAATTTTCTTTTAATAAAGGTATAAAATATTCTAAAAATTCAACTCTTTTATCAATAGTATCTTGCAATCTTTTTAAGGATGCACTTCCTATAGCACAAGATATTTCATCTGTATTCATATTTAATGCAGGAAACAACGCAGAACTAGGGTCATTTTGATTTAAATCTGTTCTCCATGTTTGTTTACCTCTATCAGCATAGGCTAATGCCAAATGATATAAATCTTTATTTTTTGTAAATACCAATCCACCACTAGAACCTGCTATTAGATTCTTTCTATACATAGTTGAAAATGCCGCAATATCTCCAAATGTACCTATTTTTTTACTGTCTATTAAAGCTCCTGTAGCTTGTGAACAATCTTCTAAAACCTTGATATTTCTGCTATGTGCTTCTTGAACTATAAGTTTTGTATCAGCTACTGGTTCACCTCCAGTATGTACAAGTAATAATGCTGATGTATTAGGTGTAACTCTTTTTTTAAACTCTGCTAAGTCTATATTATAACTACCCTTAGCAGAATCTACAACAATTGGATTTAAGCCTAGTAAAATAATACAATTTAATGGTCCACTATCTGTAACTGGAGAGATTAAAACATCACTACCTTTTGGAAGTTGTAAAGCTTGAAGTGCCACAAAGATAGATGCTGTTCCAGTTGCAACTGCATCTGTATATCCTGCACCCATAAATTCTGAAAATTCTTCACAAAATTTCTCTTCAAAATACCCTTGATATCCAGGATCTTCATCTTTTGCTTTATAGTATTCTATAACATCACTTATCGCTTTTACTTCATCTTCTCCATAAGAAAATCTATTTGGCAT
>JAYEHQ010000084.1:27389-31035 GCA_034659595.1 Campylobacterota bacterium | reverse complement strand
AAATCTATCTCCAAATCCATAACCTTTATCAGCAGTTGTATCCAATATTTCCTTTAAATATTTAGGATGCATTCCATACCCTGGTCTTACACTTCTTATATTTTTTTCTGTAAAGACTTCACCTTTTTTAATATCTCTAGATACATAAAGACTTCTACTAAATCTTCTACTAGATTTTCTTTTTTCAGTCATACTATAGTCAATTTTGCCTAAAAGTTTTTCTGTATCTCGGATAGCACTTACCATATCTGAAAACTCTTTTTTATCCATAGAAAATTCAGCATCAGCTCCACCTATAGATTTATCTATGATAAAATGTTTTTCTATTACTTTTGCCCCAAGTGCTACAGCAGTTATTGGGGCTGTACTTCCTATAGTGTGGTCTGAAAATCCACTTATAACATTAAAAGTTTGTGCAAGACTAGGTATCATAGTTAAATTTGCATCTTCCAAAGGGGCTGGGTATGCACTTGTACACTTTAAAAGTATAATGTCATTATTTCCTTCATTTCTACATATATCTACTGCATCTTGTATCTCATCTATTGTAGCAATTCCAGTAGATATTATGATAGGTTTCATTTTTGAAGCTGTATAACGGATGAGTTCATAGTCTGTAATTTCAAATGAAGCTATTTTATAGGCACTAGGATTAAATTGTTCTAAAAAATCTACAGCAGTTTTATCAAAAGGTGATGAAAATATATCTATGTCAATTTTTCTTGCATAATCAAATAGTTCTTTATGCCATCCCCAAGGTAAATATGCTTCTTTATATAAATCATAAAGTCTTTTATCATCCCAAAGTGTTCCACCCTTTATGATAAAATCATCTTTATCACAGTTTAAAGTTATAGTATCTGCTGTATAAGTTTGTAGTTTTATAGCATTTGCACCTATCTCTTTAGCAGTTTTTATAGTCTCTTTAGCAATTTCTATTTTGCCACCATGGTTTGCACTAAGTTCTGCTATGATAAAAGTGCCATCTTTTTTTAAATCAAAATTACCTATTTTCATTTTTTAACTTTTTAATACTTATAATCAATTTATTTTTATTAAACTTTTTAAGAGCTATAAGTTTTTCTTTCTTTATAAAATCATACATATCTTTTTGATTAGATGCTGTTTGAATAGCTATAAAAGGGATATTCATAAAATAAATCTCATTCAATGTTACACTAGGTGTTATTATTGCAAAATCACTTTTTTTCATAAGTTTTGCAATTTTAGTTGAGTTTATATGTAATTTTATCCAGCTTTTATTTTTAATATATTGTTGTAGTTCTTCTAAATTTTTATTTGCATTAGTTGTTACAAGGTTTACTTTTATATTATTAAATTTTTTTAAAACCTTTAAAATTTTTATATTTATATTACTATGGTCTGCTCCACCCATTGCTAGAAAGATTGTTTTTTTCTTTTTTTCTTTTATAAACTCATCTCTTAAAAGAGTGTATTTTTTTCCACATCTAAGTTCACAGTTTTTAGGAACTAAATTTTTGTATTTTTTCTTATTTGCACTTATATTATGATTTAAAAGTATATCACAATGATGTTTTTCATAAGTATCATCAAAGCTTAATATTTTTAATTTTTGATTTTTAATTTTTAATTTTTTTTCTTGATTTTCATCTATCTCATAATGGTCAATTACTAATAAATCTATATTATGTTTCTGTATTAATTTATTTAGTTCTTTTATGTCATTAGATTTTAATATCTCTATTTTATAACCAGCTTCAATAATTTTATGATTTATATTACCTTTTAAATCTTGAACAGCAAAGATAATATTTGCATTTTCATATTGATTTACTAGAACCAAATCTCTCATAATATGCCCAGTGCCTATAATAGATGATGAGTCTGCTCTGAAAAGTATATTTTTCATTTTTCATTATCTTTATTTATAATTTCATACATTAATTCAGCTCGTTTCCAATCTTCTAAAGTATCTATATCTTGAACTAAATGTCTTGGTAGGATTATAGGGATGCTATCACTTCCAAATATAATTTCATTAGATTTTTTATTTATTTTTGTCCAGTAAAATTGTCCAGCATCTTGGTATGCTTCTTCTAAATCTTGACTTCTTGTTTGAAAGTGTTCAGGTGTAAACATTTTACATCTACCATTATCATTCAGTTTAAAAGTTCTTTGTATGGGAAAAGGCATAGAAGTTGAACTAAATGTATTTTTAGCGTCACTATTTTTTAACTTTTCAAAACCTTCTATTAAATATTCTTTTTGTAAAAGGGGAGCTGTTGCATATATGGTACATACGAAATCAAAAACTTCACCTTGATTTTTTAAATACTCTATAGCATGATTTACAACAACACCAGTCCCACTAAAATCATCACTTAACTTTTTTGGTCTTAAAAAAGGAACTTCTGCACCATATTTTTTTGCGATAGATGCTATCTCTTCATCATCTGTTGAGACTATAATCTTATCAAAAAGTTTGGATTTTAATGCTACTTCTATACTGTAAGCGATAAGTGGCTTACCAAAAAAATCTTTAATATTTTTTCTAGGTATTCTTTTACTACCACCACGAGCAGGGATGATAGCTATAGCTTTATTAGCCATTTATTAGCTCAAATAAACTTTTGATAATATATTTCTGTTCATCATCAGTTAAGAGTGGATATATAGGAAGTGAAAAACACTCTTCATAGTATTTGTCCATATTTGGAGTATTCTCATCTCCATATCCTAAAACTTTATAATATGGTTGTTTGTTTATAGGGATATAATGAAGTTGAATACCTATGTTTTTTTCTCTAAGTTTATAAAATAAATCTTCTTTAGATATATTTAACTTTGTAAAATCAACTTGAACTACATACAGATGATAAGATGATTTCCCATCAAAATTATATAATGGTTTTACTATTGTATTTTTAAATACTTCATCGTATTTTTTTGCTATTTCAATTCTTCTTTTTATAAAATTAGGAAGTTTTTTAAGTTGAGATATACCTAATGCACATTGAATATCAGTTATACGGTAATTAAATCCTAAATCTTGCATCTCGTATTCCCACGGTTTCATATCTGGAGTTTTAACTACACCATTGCTTCTCAATGGTAAGATTTTTTCATATATCTCTTTAGAGTTGGTAGTTATCGCTCCACCCTCACCAGTAGTTAAATTCTTAACGGGATGAAAAGAGAATATTCCAATATCACTGTTTTTACAGCTTCCAGCTTTTATGTCATCATCAACCGCTCCAATGGCATGAGCTAAATCTTCCACTATTTTTATTTTATAAGTATCTTTTAGATATTTTAATTTTTCTTGATTGAGCATATTTCCACTAAAAGCAACACCGTATATAGCTTTTATAGTAGTGTCTTGTTTTAATTGTTCTTCACATAGGTCAAGATCTATATTTCCATCTTTTGTAATATCTACAAAGATAGGTTTAGCATCTACGAAAAGTATGGAGTTAGAAGTAGATAAAAAAGAGTTTGGAGTTGTTAAAACTTTATCACCCTTATTTAGCAAAGCTAAAGATGCTAAGTGAAGAGCTACTGTTGCATTTGAGACAGCTATAGTATATTTAGCTCCACAAAATTTAGATAAAGCATCCTCAAACTCTTTTATCTTTGGTCCAGTTGTAAGGTAGTTAGATTTTAA
>JAYEHQ010000084.1:0-27289 GCA_034659595.1 Campylobacterota bacterium | reverse complement strand
TCTGATGCTAGTTTTGTAGCACCATAAAGATTTATTGGATTTGCTGCTTTGTCTGTAGAGAGTGCTATCACTTTTTTTACATCATTTTTTATAGCAGCTTTTATCACATTTTCTGCACCATTTATATTTGTTTTTATACACTCCATAGGATTGTATTCAGCTACTGGTACATGTTTTAAAGCAGCTGCATGTATAACATAATCAACCCCATTCATAGCTTCTTCAAGTCTTGAAGCATCCCTTACATCACCTATGAAAAATCTCATACGTCTATCTGTAAAAGATTGAGCCATCTCATATTGTTTAAGTTCATCTCTACTAAAAATAATTATTTTATTTGGTTTATAGTTTTTTAGAAGTGTTTGAGTGTATTTTTTACCAAAACTACCAGTTCCACCAGTTATTAGTATATTTTTACTATTAAACATTAGTTGTCTTTTTCAATTATATTTGCTTCTATTAAGGTATTTAGTACTTTTTTTACTGTAATTGACTTCATACAAATATTATCTTTACAGTTTTTCATTACATTTGTTTTATAGCAAGGACTACAATCTAAATTACTACTTATGATATGAACTTTGTTAAATGGTGTTTGATACGGTCCCGTCTCATAAGCAGGTGTTGGTCCTATAAGTGCAAAAACTTCAGTATTAGTTGCTGAAGCAATATGTGCAGTTCCAGTATCTGTTGCTATTAAGCCTTGTGCATTTTTTATAATAGTTATTAAATCTGGAAGTGATGTTTTAGCAACTAAGTCAATAACATTAATAGGATAAGGTTTTAGTTTATCAAAGAATTCATCTTCATTCTTATTCCCTATAACTACAGTTTGTATTTTATTACTTAAAATATTTATTAATTGTTTCCAATTTTCATTTGTCCAAGCACGATAATTGAAAATACTTCTTTTTTGATGAGAATTACTTGGACTAATAATAAGATATTTAGTAGGCAAGTTATATTTTTTATCAATATCTTTACTATCACTCCCTATTAATTTAGGAAAACTTTTATTAAATATTTCATCATTAACTATAAACTTAAATGGATATTTCATCTTTTCAACCATATGTTGAATATCGTTAGGTATTTTTACATTAGAAATATTTATTGTTTTTTTTGTATTAATATTTTTTACTAAGTCGTTAAAATATTTTGAATTTTCTAAATTAAATACAAAATCATAAGGATATGTTTTTGAATAATTAATAATTTCTCTTTTTTGTTTACTGAAAAATAAAGGTATTTTTTTATATTTAATTGAAATTTTTTTGTTGATTCTATAATCATTTTCAAATAGTTTGTTTGTCCCAGGATTAGATACAAAGTCAATAATAGTTTGTTCACCAAAACTTAATCTTACTGCTTCTATAATACTTGTTGAACATACTAAATCACCTAATGCACCGCAACGAATTATTAAAATTGATTTTTTTGACATTAGCACTTCTTCTTTGAAATTTTGTTATTATATCAATTTTTAGCTTAATTGGTTAAAATACTATCTATGAAAAATACTTTTAAACGATACTTACCATATATAAAAACCTATAAACTGCAGTACTTTTTTGTCTTTATTGGCATTATTTTAACTATAAGTGCTACTATAGCTACAGCAGAGATTATGAAATATGTGATGGATGATATGCTTATCGAAAAAAAAGAGGACATGCTTTATCTCATCCCTTTGAGTCTTGTAGGTATCTATTTTGCAAAAGGTATCGGTCGATATATTCAGTCTATTTTTATGAGTTATATTGGTTTACATATAGTTACAAGATTTCGTGAAATACTTTTAAATAAGATTATTAGTCTTGATATGGGTTTTTTATATATAAATAGAAGTGGTGAACTTATTTCTCGTGTAACAAGTGATATAAGCCGTATTAAGTATTTTGTATCAAATATGCTTCCAGAATTTTTTCGAGAGAGTTTAACTGTTGTTGGACTTTTAGTGTATATAATTTATCTAAATCCAAATCTTGCATTTTATTCTTTAGTTGGAATACCAATCATAATATATCCTTTAGTCTTAATTGCTAAAAAACTTAAAAAATATTCCCATAGGTCTCAAGAAAAAAATGCAGATGTTATGACAAGACTAACTGAAGTATTTAATAATTCAGAGATTATAAAAGCAAATGCTACTGAAAAGTTTGAATTAAATCGTTTTAGTATTCAAAATTGGCAATATTTCAAGATAAATATGAAATCTGTTTATGTTGGTGAAATAGTATCGCCTATGATGGAAATTATAGGTGCAACAGGACTTGCTGCCGTAGTATTTTTAGGCGGTAGAGAAGCATATAATGGTAATATAACCCCTGGGGAGTTTATAGCTTTCTTAACAGCGGTTGGACAAATTTTTCAACCTGTTCGTCGTATTGGCTCAATATATTCTAAAATTCAAGATGCAGTAGCTGCAAGTGAAAGAATATTTGAAATAATAGATACTAAAAGTAAAATTTTAGATGGTAAAAAAGTTTTACAAGATGATATAGAAAAAATAGAATTTAAAAATGTAAAACTAAAATATGAAGATTCTTATGCTTTAAATGATGTTAGTATAGATATAAAAGAGGGTGATAATATCGCTTTAGTAGGTGATAGTGGTGGTGGAAAATCTACATTTATAAATATGTTACTCCGTTTTTATGATCCTAATGATGGGAAGATTTTAGTAAATGGGGCGGATATAAAAGAGTTCACTCAAGAATCATTAAAGCATCATATCTCTCTCGTATCTCAAAGGGTATATATATTTCAAGATTCGTTAGCATCTAATGTTGCTTATGGGCAAGAGATAGATGAAGATAAAGTAAATGAAGCTTTAAAACTAGCAGATGCTTCGGAGTTTGTTTCCCATTTGGATAATGGTATTTATACAAAAATGGAAGAGTTTGGTGTAAATCTTTCAGGTGGTCAGAGACAAAGAGTAGCGATAGCAAGAGCAATATATAAACATTCATCATTGCTTTTATTCGATGAAGCTACATCAGCTTTAGATAATGAGAGTGAAAAGAGAATACAAAAAGCTTTAGATAGTTATACAAAAGATAAAATTACTATCACTATAGCTCATAGATTAAGTACCATAGAAGATGCTGATAAGATTTTAGTTATGCAAAAAGGGTGCATAGTTGCATCTGGAACTCATAATGAACTTTTAAATTCTAGTATCGTATATAAAAGGTTGGCGGGACAATTAGAAAAATAATTTTGATTCCTTAACCAACTTTTTAACACTTTTTAGAGATAATCGCGTTAATTAAATATATGGATGGATTAAAATGTTAGATTTTTCAAAATTTTTAAAGTACTCAAAACCAGGCCCTCGTTATACAAGTTACCCGACAGCATTAGAATTTAGTAGTGCCTATGAGTATGATGAATATATTAAAAAGTTAGAAAGCCAAGATAGTAATCGTCCTATAAGTTTATATTTTCATCTTCCTTTTTGTAAAAATGCTTGTTATTTTTGCGGTTGTAATGTTGTGTTTACATCTAAAGAGGATAAAATGCTTCGTTATATGGAGTATTTAAAAAGAGAATTGAAAATTCTTACAAAGCATTTAGATTGTAAGCGTGAAGTGTTGCAGATGCATTTTGGTGGTGGAACTCCTACATTTTTTACAGCTCTACAACTTAAAGAAATCATAGATGAGATAAGAAAAACATTTCCAAATTTTTGCAATGATGCTGAGATAAGTTGTGAGATAGATCCTCGTCATATAACTGAAGACCAGATGAAAGTTATGGCAGATTCTGGCTTTAATCGTGTAAGTTTTGGTATCCAAGATTTTAATGAAAAAGTGCAAGTTGCAGTTCACCGTGTTCAACCATATAATATTACAAAACAAGCAATGGACTTAGCAAGAAAATACAATATGGTTTCTGTAAATGTTGATTTGATTTATGGGCTTCCATATCAGTCGTTAGAAACTTTTAAAGAAACACTAGAATTATCACTTAGTTTAAATCCAGATAGATTTGCAGTGTTTAATTATGCTCATGTTCCATGGATGAAAAAAACTATGCGTAAGATAGATGAAACAACTCTTCCACAACCTGATGAGAAGTTAGAGATTATGAAATATACGATAGATTATTTAACTTCACATGGTTATAAAATGGTAGGTATGGATCATTTTGCAAAACCAGAAGATGAACTTTTTAAAGCTATAGAAAAAGGTGAACTTCATAGAAACTTCCAAGGTTATACAACTAAAGGTGGAGCTGACTTGATAGGAGTAGGGCTAACCTCTATCGGTGAAGGTGTTGATAGTTATAATCAAAATTTCAAAAAAATGCTTGATTATGAAGAGGCTATAGACGCTGGAAAACTTCCATTTGAAAGAGGTGTAGTTCTTAATGATGATGATTTGATTCGTCAATATGTAATCATGGAGATGATGAGTAACTTTAAACTAGATATTGATAGATTCAACGAAAAATTTGATGTTGTTTTTAAAGATTATTTTGCAGATGCTATAGATGCTTTAAAACCATTTGTAGAGGAAGAACTTATCACTATGGATGAAAAACATATAGAGTGTAGTGAAACAGGAACTTTACTTATAAGAAATATTTGTATGCCGTTTGATGCTTATATGAAAAAACACTCTGCAAATAAAAAAACATTTTCAAAAACTATATAGGTATAAAAAATGCAAAAAACAGCAGAAGATATTTTTAATTTTAAAGAGTTTGCAGATGAATGTGTTAAGTGTGGTAAATGTATCCCAGTTTGTACTATCCATAGAGTAAACGCAGATGAGGTTACATCTCCTCGTGGTTTTCTTGATCTTTTAGGTGCTTATCAAAATGGCAATTTAGAGCTTGATAAAACAGCAAAAGATATTTTTGAGGGTTGTTTTTTATGTACAGCTTGTGTTGAAGCTTGTCCAAAATCACTTCCAACTGATATGCTCATAGAACAAGTTAGAAATGATATAGCTCAAAAATTTGGGATAGCATGGTATAAAAAAGCTTTCTTTTTACTTTTAAGACATCGCTGGATGAATGATTTAGCTTTTAAACTAGGTTGGGTATTTCAAACTTGTGGATTTAAAATAAAGTCAGATATAGATTCTATGCACTCAAGATTTAATATCCCTATGTTAAAAACAGATAGACTTTTACCAAGCCTAAGAAAAACATCATTTTTAAATTCTCATAAAGAAAATATAAATAATGGTGGAAAAAGAAAAGTAGCGATATTTATAGGGTGTTTAGGAAACTATAACTATAGAAATGTTGGTGATTCACTTTTAGAGATATTAAAGACTTTAGAGATAGATGCATTTCTAGCAAAAGATCAAAAGTGTTGTTCAGCACCTGCGTACTTCACAGGTGATTTTGATACTGTTGATAATAATGCTAAGTTTAACATAGAGTATTTTGAAAAGTTTGGTGATGATATAGAGGCTATAATAGTTCCAGAAGCTACTTGTAGTGCAATGCTAAAGATAGACTATGAACACTTTTTTCATGACCAACCAGAGTGGCAGGCAAGAGCTAAAAAAGTTATGGGTAAAGTTTTTATGGCAACAGAGTGGTTACAGCATCATACACACCTAGAACAACTTTTAGCGTCAAAGAAAAAATCACCAAATATAGTAACTTATCACGATCCATGTCATGCTAAAAAGATGCAAGGCATTCACAAAGAGCCAAGAAACCTAATAAGACAAAATTATAAAATTGTAGAGATGAGTGACCCAAATAGTTGTTGTGGTTTTGGTGGAGTAACGATGCAGAGTGAAAAATATCATTTCTCAAAAGCAGCAGGCATACCAAAAGCAAGTATGATAGAAAAAACTGAAGCAGATATAGTAAGTGCCGAGTGTTCAGCATGTAGAATGCAGATAAATGCATCTATGAACTATAAAGAGATAAAAACAGTATTTAAAAATCCTATAGAGCTTATAGCTGATGCTTTAAAAGAAAAATAGTAGGATACTTATGAATACAGTTATACTTTTTATATCGTATATTTTAATATCAAGTATTTTTACTTGGAAGTTTGTAGATTTTATCAAAGTAAGGCAATGGGATATAAAAAGTGCTAGGGTTTTACTTGGTATCTTTGTTTGGATAATAGGCTTATTACTTTTGTCTATAAGAGTCGCTTTTTTAGGTGGGATAGATGAGTATGAAGCAAATAAAAATGAGATAGCACTTACTTTGATATTTGGTGTGCTTATTATGCTTATAGTAACAGCTCTTTCTTTATGGGTGATGAGGCTTGTAAGAAAAATGAAATATATGGAAGTAACTTTTAATATCCTTGGAAACAACAGTGATAACGGTTCTTTATCTGAAAAACAGATGACTTGTTTGGTAGATAGAGACCAAGTGTTAAATGTGGAAAAAGTTTTTACTACCATAGATACTAAGAAAAAGTTAGTTCATGAAGATGTGGATGTTATAGAGAAGTAAATGATAAAATGGGAAGCATCTACAAATAACTAAAATAAAAGGTTTTTAAAATGATAAGAGAACTAATAAAACCAAATGAAAAATATATTCATATATCTATACCTGAAGAGTATTTAAATGAAGAGTTAGAGGTTATTATTTTCAAAACTGATGAACCAATTATTAAGAGTTCTAAAAATGAAATATCTTTAAAAGAGTTTGATAAGCTGAGTGAAAATATTTCAACTATTAGTGAAGATGTAGATATTTTAAAACTAGATGAAAGTATGAATAGTGATATTTTTTGATACGAATATATTGGTTTACTATACTATAAATCAAGATGAAGCTAAGCAAAAGATATCTAAAAAACTTCAAAAATATACAGATATAGAACTTGAAATTATAGATATTTAAGTAGATTTGAATAATGTGTAAAAGAGAGAATTGTGACTTAAAAAAGTTTGAAGATGAAGAACTAGAAAATTCTGAGTATTGTATTTTACATTGTGAGAAAGATGAAAAAAATGGATGGTATTCACTTAAATCTGATGGCTCAAAAGATTGGGATGAAAGTAAATTAGAATTATTTTGGGATGAAATAAAAAGTGAAATAAATAAAAAAACAGCGATTCATAAAGAGTTTTTAAAAATTTTCAATAAAGATAATAAAAATATTATAGAAGAATTTAAAGAATATAAATTTGAAAATATATATTTTCCTCTAACTATTAAATACAATAAACCATTTTATGAATTAAATAGATGTTTAAATGAAAGTAATAAGTTAAATCTTTATTTTGAAAATTGCCATTTTTTAGGAAAAATTGATTTTCATCATATATTTAAAGCAAAAGATATTAATTTTGATAATTGTGATTTTTATGAAGATTTAGAGTTTAAAAAAAATACTTTTGATAATTTATTTGTGTTTGAGGATTGTAGAGTTCATAAAAAAGCAGAATTTAGAAATATAACTTTTAAAGATACTACCTCATTTATAAAAAGCACTTTTTTTAGTGATTTGAATTTAATTCACACTAAATTTGAGAGTTTAGCGTTATTTAATGGTATGAAAATTGATAGGTTAAGAATAGATAACACATTTTTTAAAGATGAAGCTAATTTTTTAAATATGAAAAATAAAGATGATAAAGAATTAGAATCTAAGAATATAGCAAATAAAGAAACAGCAAGAATCATAAAACACTCTTTTGAAAAACAAGATAATATTATAAAAGCAAATAAATTTTATGCTTTAGAGATGCAAAAGCAAGAAGAAGAATTAAAATGGAATATAAGTGATTTTGGAGAAAAAATTATTTTTAAGGCTCATAAACTATTTTCTAATCATTCTCAAGATTGGTTTTTAGCTTTATTGTGGATAGTTTTTATTACATTATGTTTTAATTATTTTAGTAATATATTATTAAGCTCATTTGATGAAATAATTATCCCAATTATTGGATTGATTTGTATTTTGGTTGTAGATAATGGTTCTACTCATAAAGAGATATTTGATATAGCAAAGAAAAGCGGAGTTAAACTATGATAACGATACAGCAGATAAAAGATGAATTAGATATTCATTTTAAAAGGGTAGGTTTATAAATGAACACATGGAATAACATATACGACACATTTGACCCAGTAGCTTTTCATATCTTTTCTTTGCCAGTTCATTGGTATGGGATTATGTATATGTTAGCTTTAGTTTCAGCTTTATATATTGCTAAATATTTTATAAAAAAAGATAACTTAAATTTTAAATCAAATGAGATTGATGCATATTTTATATATGTAGAAATAGGTGTGATTTTAGGTGCCAGACTTGGGTATATACTTTTTTATGATACTCAAACAATGTACTATCTGACGCATCCATGGCAGATGTTTAATCCATTCCAAAATGGTGAATTTGTTGGTATTCGTGGTATGAGTTATCATGGTGCGGTTATTGGTTTTGTTCTTAGTTCTTATCTTTTTAGTAGAAAATATAAAGTTAAATTTGGGATGATAATGGATCTTATTGCTATTAGTATCCCTTTGGCTTTTGTTTTTGGAAGAATAGGTAATTTTTTAAATCAAGAACTAATAGGTCGTACTACTGATGTTAGTTGGGGAATTATAGTAGATGGAGTTATGCGACATCCATCACAACTTTATGAAGCATTACTAGAGGGGATAGGTGTATTTATCGTTGTTTATATATATAGAAACTATAAAAAATTCTCTGGGGAACTGGCACTTATTTATGCTATAAGTTATGGAATATTTAGGGCTATAGCTGAGATTTACAGAGCCCCTGATGCTCATATAGGTTATGTATGTTGTAATTCAATAACTTTAGGACAAAGTATAAGTTTAGGAATGAGTTTATTTGGTATATTACTTTGGATATATTTTTATAACAAAAATAAAAAAAGTATCTCTATTTAAGTAAGAGAGCATCTCTTACTTTCTTTATTAACCTAAATATTTTTCAAGAACTTCTTGCATTACATTTATATCTATAGGTTTAGGAATTGTATCATTCATTCCAGCTAATAAAAAGCTTTCTTTATCTTTTGGTTGAACACTTGCAGAAAGTGCTATTATTGGGATATTTTGATTAAACTTTCTAATCTCTTTCGTTGCATCTAGTCCAGATAATTTAGGCATATTATAATCCATTAAAACTAGGTCATAATCTCCCTCTTTAACCTCTTCAATAGCTTCTAAACCATTTTCAACTATCTCTAGTGTTAATCCAAACTCTTCAAGCAAAGCTTCTATAAGCATTTGATTAGCTGGATTATCTTCTGCTACTAAGATATGTCCTTTTCTTTTTGTTTCTTTAGATTCATTTTCAGTAGTTTCAATAGTACTCTCAGGTAATTCTAAAGGTATTTTAAAGCCAAATAAACTACCTTCACCTTTTTTACTCTCAAATAGAAGTTCACCATCCATCATTTTAATCAATGATAATGAAATAGTTAAGCCAAGACCTGTTCCACCATACTCTCTTGTAGTACATGAATCTTCTTGTTCAAAAGGTGTGAAAATCTTTTTTTGTTTCTCCTCTTCTATGCCTATACCACTATCTTGAACTTTTGTTTCTAAAATAGAATTTTCATAGTTGTATTCAAATGTAACTTTAATATTTCCATTTTTTGGTGTAAATTTTATGGCATTACTTATAAAATTATTTATTATTTGAATAATCCTAGTCTCATCAGCAATCAAAAACTTAGGGAAATTATCATCGAAAGTATATTTATAGTTTATCTCTTTTCTAAATAATTTTTGAGATCTATTTCAGTTTTATCAATAGTGAATAATCCACTTTGAATTTTAGAAAAATCTAAAACATCATTAATAATACTAAGTAGATTTTGACCACTCTGCTTCATGACAGTTAGAAATTTTTCTCTTTTTTTAGGATCAAGATCTTGCATCAGCATAATATCAACAAAACCGATAATAGCATTTAATGGAGTTCTTATCTCATGAGATATATTAGATAAAAATTCATCTTTTGCACGGTTTGCTTTTTCTGCACTATCCAGCGCATTTTGTAAGCTTAATGTACGCTCCTTGACTTTTTCCTCAAGACTTTGATTTACATTCCAAAGTTCTAAGCTTTTATTTTCAAGAAGATGTTCAGCCTCTTTTCTAGCTGCCCTCTCTCGTTTTAATCTTTTTTCCCATTTTTCTGATTCCATGTTAAGAAACCTTTTTTACAGTAAAAAGAATTTTCCCATCCTCTGTATGTTTGAAATCAACATCTAATTTTTTGTTAAAGTGTTTTGAAGCACCTAAAATAAGTCCTTTTGCAAGTTGGGGAATATTTTTCTTTGAAATATAGTTGAATTGTAATTCATTTGAATTTGAATTTACTACTTCAAATGTAGGAAGTTCAGCATCTGGGTATAGCTTTCTTACTTCTACATGTATATGATTTTCAACACTTTCAATAAATTCCAATAAATCAGTATCTTGATTATTAAACTGTGGTAAAACATTAATAAGTTTAGGGAACAGATGTACACCATATACTTCTAAAAGTGTAGGGATAGGTATATCTGTAAAAACCATGCCCTTCATATGTCATTCTTTATTTTGTTTAGTTAATTTTTTTTGTTATAAATATTATATCATAAAATTATTTTCTATCATCTCTATGTAGCTTTCTATCTTTATGAACAGATGATTTCCAAAAATGATTAATAAGCCAATATGCACTAAGTGAAACGGATACAGAATAAAAAAGTGTACCAGTATATAATGGTATGAATATATTATCAATGTTATTGCTAAACCAATCAAGTGTCATCTCTACTGGTGCAATTTCTGTACCTAAAAGAAAAGATCCAGTCATATATTCCATATAATACATGGGTGGCATAGTAAAAGGATTACTCAACCAGCACATAGCAAGAGCTATAGGAACATTAAAACGAACAAACGGCATAACTGCTAAAACAACACCCATTTGCATTGGCATCGGTATAAATGCTATAAATAAACCTATTAAAACTGCTCGAGAGACCATTCTTCTATTTGTTGAAAGAAATTCTTGAGGAACTTTTGATTTTTTTATAAATTCTTGAAGTTTTTTGCTTTTACTTACTTTTTTAAGATTTTTTCTTAGCATTTGTATCGCTTATTATTTTATTAAGTTTATTATATGCTAAAATTCTATAATTAAAATTTAAAAGTAGGTAAATATATGTCATTTGAAAAAATAGGGGTTATGAAACCACTTCTTAGTGCTATACAAAAGTTGGGTTATGAGCATCCTACGACTATCCAAAAGAGAGCTATACCTTTAGTTTTGGCAAAAAGTGATATTTTTGCAACAGCTCAAACAGGTACTGGAAAAACTGCTGCATTTGGTTTACCTATGCTTCAAAGACTTAGAAATACAGATGTTGATAATAGAGTTATTAGAGGTGTGATTTTATCCCCAACTCGTGAACTTGCTATTCAGATATATGATGACTTAGTAAGTTACTCAACAAATCTTAAATTAAAAATAGGTCTTTTAGTTGGTGCTAAAGATATAGATACTCAACGAAAGATGCTTAGTCAAGGTGTAGATATAGTGATAGCTACACCTGGTAGAATTATAGAACATACTGAACAAGGGTTAAATCTTAAGTATGTTGAAATTTTTGTTCTTGATGAAGCAGATAGAATGTTAGATATGGGTTTTGTAAAAGAGATAAGAAAATTACATCCATTACTGCCAAAGAAGCATCAGACACTTCTTTTTTCAGCTACATTTAGTGATAAGGTTAGAAAATTATCAAAACTGATTCTTAATAAACCTGCATTTATAGAAACATCTAAGAAAAATTCTACAGTAGATACTATAAATCAAGTAGCATATATGGTAGATACAGATAGAAAAGCTGCACTTTTAGCATATATAATTGGTTCGAGAAATTTTAAACAAGTTTTAGTTTTTACAAAGACTAAGAAGAGTGCAGATGAGTTGATTATAGAACTTAAAAAAGATGGGCTAAAATGTGGTGTAATTCATGGAGATAAAACAAAAGCTAGTAGATTAAAAGCTTTAACAGAGTTCAGAGAGGGTAAGACTAGGGTTTTAATAGCTACCGACATAGCATCTCGTGGATTAGATATAGAACATCTTCCTTATGTTATAAACTATGAATTACCAGGGATTCCAGAAGATTATGTTCATCGTGTTGGGCGAACTGGTCGTGCTGGAAGAGAGGGTGAAGCAATTTCACTTTTAGATATTTATGAGAAGTATGAGATAAGAGATATAGAGATACTTATAGGTCAAAAAATACCAAAAGAGGTAGTTGAAGGTTTTGAGCCAGACCCTAACATAAGAAGAAAAGATGTTGATGAGGTTAAGTTTAAAAGTGAACATAAAAAAGATACAAAAAAAGTTTTTAAAAAGCACTACAAAAAAACTACCAATAAACATAGACGAGTAACTAAAAGAGGTTAAATGTTACTAGAGATACTTTATAGAGATGAACATTTTATAGCTATCAATAAGCCATCAGGTTTATTGGTTCATCGCTCCCCCATAGATAGACATGAAACTCAGTTTGCAGTTCAAATACTTCGTGACCAAATAGGGCAATTCGTTTATCCGTTGCATCGTTTGGATAAGCCAACTTCTGGAGTTTTGTTTTTTGCTTTAGATAAAGAGAGTACAAGATTAGTCTCTGAGCAGTTTAAAAATCATACAATTCAAAAAACTTATATAACTATGGTTCGTGGATATACAGATGAAGAGGGGATAATAGAGCATCCTTTAAAAGAGAAGCTTGATAAAATAGCAGATAAAAAAGCATCTAAAGATAAAGAAGCTCAAGAGGCAGTAACTGAATATAAAAGAGTAGCCATTGCAGAAGTTCCTTTTGCAGTAGGAAGATATGATAAGAGTAGATATTCACTTGTTGAGGTTAAACCAAAAACTGGAAGAAAGCATCAAATTCGTCGTCATATGAAGCATATTTCGCATCATATTTTGGGTGATACAAAGTATGGAAGAGGGGAACACAATAAACTTATAAGAGAGAAGTTTGATTGTCATAGACTTTTACTTCATGCTTCAGTTTTAGAGTTATGGCATCCGTATAAAGATGAAAAATTAGTTATAAAAGCTTCAATGGATGAAACTTTTAAGTCTATGTTAAAGTATTTGGCTATAGATACATAAACTGAGAAAGTAAAATAATAATAATAACTAATACAAATGGGAAAATATGACTTTTAAAAACCCATGGCTGGATGCCAAAAAATACTTGATTTACTCCACGAAGACCAAGCCATAAACCAAGAGATGCTTTTATACTAAGCAGTATTTGAAAACTACTCATACCTGTTTCTGCTATCTCTCCAAAAACTTGAACGAACATATATAGTCCTGTTATAACGGCTACTATTAAAGCTTTTGGAACAACTTTTCTTACATGTATCATAAAAGACTCACGAGCTTTTGTATGCTCCTCTTCATTTAACGATAATTTCATCTTTGCTAAAAATAAGTTGTCAATAATTAAAAATCCACCATAAATAAAAACAGAAAATATATGTATAGTATGTATAAAAGTATAAGTGATAATTAGTCCTTTTTATCGTGTATTTACTAGTACTTTAACATAGATAGTGTAAAATCCGTTTAATTTATTAGTTGGAAATTGTATGAAAAATAAAAAGATAGATAAAATACCAGCAAGACTGGATTTTATGCAAAGTTTAACAGGTTTGATTTTAGCTTTATTTATAAGTGGTCATATATTATTTGAGTCGTCTATACTTATATCTGAGGAGATGATGTATAGAGTAACTATTATGTTTGAAGGTTATTATTTTTTTGGTGAAACATATCCTGGTATCATTTCATTTTTAGCATCTGCTATTTTTATAATTTTTATAATGCATGCAGGTATTGCTATGAGAAAATTTCCTGCTAATTATAGACAATGTAAAATTATGAAACAACATGCTAAAGGCATGAAACATGAAGATAGCTCTTTATGGTTAATTCAAATAGCTACTGGGTTTTTTATGTTTTTTTTAGGTTCAGTGCATCTCTACATAATGATAACTCAGCCATCAAATATAGGTCCATATGCAAGTTCAAGTAGGGTAGTTGATGAATTTATGGGACCACTTTATTTTGCACTTTTTTTATCTGTAGTCTCTCATGCTTTTGTAGGGCTTTACCGTTTAGCTTTAAAATGGGGCTTTATGGAGGGTGAAAATACAAAAAAATCTCGTGCAACTTTTAAAATAATTATGAAAAGTATGATACTTATTTATATTTTACTTGGAACTGCATCTTTAGCGAAATACACATATATAGGTTTAAACCATGATTTTAGTGATGGCGTTAAGTATAAATCTAAAACTATAAATATAAATATAAATATGGAGAGTCACTAATGAAAATTATATATACAGATGTTTTAGTAGTTGGTGGTGGTTTAGCTGGTCTTAGGGTGGCTACTGGTGTTAAAGAGAGAGGTCATGATGTGATCGTTTTAACACTTGTTCCACCAAAAAGAAGTCACTCTTCTGCTGCTCAAGGTGGGATGCAAGCGTCTTTGGCAAACTCTAAAATGGGTGAGGGTGATAATGAAGATGTTCACTTTAGTGATACTATAAAAGGTAGTGATTGGGGTGCTGATCAAGTTGTAGCTAGAATGTTTACACATTGTGCGCCTAAAGCTATACGAGAGTTGGCTCATTGGGGAGTGCCTTGGAGTAGAGTGAAAAAGGGTGATAGAGAAGCGATAATAAACGCTAAAAAAGTAACTATTACAGAAAAAGAAAAAGCTCATGGACTTATAACAGCTCGTGATTTTGGTGGTACTAAAAAATGGCGAACTTGTTATACATCTGATGGAACAGGTCACTCAATGCTTTTTGCTATGGATAACAAAGCTCATGAAAAGAAAATAGAAATACATGAAAGACAAGAGGCTATCTCACTTATACATGATAATGGCAGATGCTATGGTGCAATCTCTAGAAATCTAATGACAGGTGAATTGACCGCTTATATATCAAAAGCTACCACTATAGCAACTGGTGGTTATGGTCGCATCTATAGTGTTTCAACTAATGCTGTTATTTGTCAAGGGATAGGTCAAGCACTAGCACTTGAAACGGGTATTGCAACTTTGGGAAATATGGAAGCTATACAGTTTCACCCTACAGCGATAGTTCCAGTTGGGATACTTACAACGGAGGGTTGTCGTGGTGATGGTGGACTTCTTTTAGATAAAGATGGTTATAGATTTATGCCAGACTATGAACCTGAAAAAAAAGAGTTAGCATCAAGAGATGTTGTAAGTCGTAGAATGACTGAACATATGAGAAAAGGAAAAGGTGTTAAATCTCGATATGGAGACCATCTTTGGTTAGATATAACGATACTTGGACGGGAACATATTGAGAAAAATTTACGAGAAGTAAAAGAGATTTGTGAAAGCTTTTTAGGGATAGACCCAGCAGTAGATTGGATACCAGTTAGACCTACTCAACACTACTCTATGGGTGGAATCAGAACAAAATATACAGGGGAATCACAAACGCTAGATGGGCTTTACTCATGTGGTGAAGCTGCTTGTTGGGATATGCATGGTTTTAATCGTCTTGGTGGAAACTCTGTAAGTGAAACGGTAGTAGCAGGGATGCTTGTAGCTGAATATATAAGTGATTTTTGTGATTCTAAAGATAGTAATATAACAATAGATAGTGTTACAGTTGAAAGATTTATGAAAAAAGAAGCAGATAAAATAGATGCTCTTTTAAATAATAAAAATGGGGAAGACGCATATAAACTTCGTAATCGTATGGAAGAGATAATGATGGAAGATGTTGGTATTTTTAGAAATGCTAATGACCTTAAAAAAGCTGTAGATGAACTTGAAGAGTTACTAAAAAGAAGTAAAAATATAGAAGTGTTTCGCTCAAAATCAAAAGCTGCAAATCCTGCTTTAGTAAATGCATATAGAGTTCAAAAAATGTTAAAAGTAGCATTAACAGTTGCTCAAGGTGCATATTTGAGAAAAGAGAGTAGAGGAGCTCATTCAAGGGAAGATTTTCCAAAACGAGATGATGCTAATTGGCTAAAAAGAACTATAACCTCATGGAAAGATGAAAATCAAACACTGCCAACTGTAAGTTATGAAGAGATAGATATATCAACTATGGAGATGCCACCTGGTTTTCGTGGTTATGGAAAAGATTTGACACAGCATCACGAAGATACAAAGCTAAGACAAGAGATGGTTGACGCTACAACAGAAAGACTAGAAGCTGATGGATATGATAGATTTGTTATTCAAGATGCTTTAATGCCGTTTATTGATAAATTGCCTAAGAAGTATCAAGGTAGGAATGAGAGACTAGGGGAAAAAATATGAGCCAAGAAAAAACACCAAGAGAATTAACAATAAATATTTTAAGATTTGATCCACACGATAAAAATGATTTTCCACATATGGAAAGTTTCAAAATCCAAGAAGCTGATGGAATGACTCTTTTTGTTGCACTAAATGAGATACGAGAGCATCATGACAACTCTTTAAAGTTTGATTTTGTATGTCGTGCAGGGATTTGTGGAAGTTGTTCTATGCTTGTGAATGGTCGTCCAACATTAGCTTGTAGAACTTTAACTTCAAAATTAGAGCCTACAATAACTTTAGCACCATTACCACTTTTTGAACTTATTGGAGATTTGTCTATCTATACTGGTAAGTGGATGCGTGGTTTAAATGAAAGACTTGAAACATGGATACATGAAAAATCAAATGATTTTAACATGGATAAGTTAGAAGAAAAAATGGAACCAGAGTTAGCTGATGAGATTTATGAACTTGACCGTTGTGTAGAGTGTGGATGCTGTGTAGCTGGGTGTGGGACTATACAGATGCGACCAGACTTTGTAGGTGCAGTTGGATTAAATAAAATGGCTCGTTATCATCTTGACCCTAGAGATAAAAGAGATGATGAAGATTATTATGAGTTAGTAGGTGATGAAGATGGTGTTTTTGGATGTATGACACTTCTTGGTTGTGAGGATGTTTGTCCAAAAGATTTACCACTCCAAAGTAAGATAGCTTATATGAGAAGGATGATGATTAAAGTTGCTATGAAATAGTGTTTTAATATAGATTTATATATAATCTCTTCATATAAATAATTGATTTTATGCACTTTTCTCAAAAAGTTTACTTTTTGTAGCTTTAGGGGGTTGTAGGGACTTTAGTCCCTACCTCTATAATGGGCTTTTGCTCATTATGGTGCGTAATATCAGTAAAAAAGGAAAATAAATGTTAGCAAATATATTTAAAAAACCAGAAGTATTAAATAAAAAAACTCATAAAGATTTAAAATTATCAAAGTATGAGAATTATGAGTTTACAAAAAGTGCATATCTTGTGCCTATCTCTTTAGAAGAGATGATAGTAGCAAATAAGTCGGTAATAATAGTTTTTGTAAAAGATACACAGGGTGATATTTTTCCATCAGTAGTAATGGGTGGAGAAGATAGTGAAAATTTACTTTTAGCAAAAGATGGCAGTTGGAAGAAAAACACTTATATCCCAGCATCACTTAGATGTTATCCATTTGGTATATCTGGCGATGAGAAACAGCAGTTTATTGTTGTAGATGTTGAAGCTGAAGTATGTAAAAAAGATGATGGCAATCTTATAGTAAAAGATGAAGAGAATTTAACAGACGAGGGTAATCATGCAGTTAAATTTGTTACTGAGGTATATACTAAGATAAATGAATCAAAAGCTTTTACAACTTATATAGATAAGTTAGGTATTTTAAAACAAGCAGAGATTAAAATAGAAATGGGTGAGAATAAATATAGTGTTGGAAAAGGTATCTATATAGTAGATGAAAATAGTTTAAATAAACTAGAATCAAGAAAACTGAAGAAATTAGCTACTAATGGATATATGGGTTATATTTATGCTCATTTACTTTCACTAAATAATAAATACTAATTAATAGTGATTTTGTCAACATTATATTCTAAAATATTTTTGGATTTAATGTTGTAAAGAACTGATATATGTGAAGTGAAGTTTCCTTTGTGATTTATGCTAATCTTCATATTTATTAGTTGTGTTTCAGTCATAAAACTTTGACCAAGTTTTCCTGCTTTTACTTTTTTCATATAGTAACTATCAAATGGTAAATCATCCAATTTTTCATATATCTCTTCATGTTTTGATATAGTTTCAAGAATATAGTGATTTGCATCATCAAATAATAATTCCATAGCATCCATAGAGATAAAATTCATATCTATACTATTTGAAGTAAAATTAAATATCTCTTCATATTTAAAATCATAAATATTAGCATCTCCAGTTTTTGAAAAATAATAATCTATAATTTGTTTAAAATGGATGCTATTGTGTATTTTACCATTTCTAAAAGTAGGATACTCTAATATTATTTCACTATTATTTCTACTTTGGTCATCTTTATCTATAGTATCTTGAAGAAGATTTAGAAAAAAGATAGGTTCTTTTATTTTATTATCTATCAATAAGTCAATAAATTTATCACTTGTTATATTGTTTTTTAAACTATCTGATATAAGAGAATTGATATTTATAGTTTTTTGTGCGGAATCTATTTCAACTGTAACATCACTTTGACCTAGATTTATAGGGTAGGGCATACCAGCAGCATAAAATATACTCTCTTCATCTAGCTGAATTTGTTTTATAAATGTAACTAAATTTGTCATAGTTAGACTTGTTTGATTGAGAGCGTGAGAATATGTTACAAAGTCTTTGCTTTGTTTAGTTTTACTTAAAAATAGTGTGACTAAACCTAAAAGTAGCATTATTAACATTAGTGTGACAAGTAGCACTACACCATTTTTAGCTTGTTTATTTTTTACTAACATAAGGAGTTATCCTTTTGAAATAGTTGGTATTTTTAATACCATTGGTTTTAGTTTTTTTGTTCTAAATAAGACATTTACAAAATTATTTTTCGTAGTTACTTTAAAGCTTATACAATCTTCTGAAATAATATCAGCATAAAGAAATATCTCACTAACTTCTGATTTTGAACTAAAATCAAATGGTTCTAATGTTTCAATTCTTATAAGTGAATTGTCTTTTTTACTAACAAAATAAGAAACATTAGGCTCAATTATTTGATAAATAGAATTTTTAGTTTTAAAATGAACTATGTCATAATTTTGCTTGTGTGATATAGTTACTTTTCCTATGAGATGAATAAAATCAAGATTGATAAGTTTGAATATCTTTTGTTCCTCTTTTATCAAATCACTTTTTTCCAAATATGGATTGTTTTGTTGTTTTAGCGAATTTATAGTTCCATAAAGATAGGTAAATATAATACCTAGAAGGACAATAGATATAAGAACTTCTATAAGTGTAAAAGCTTTTTTTGTTCTCATTTTGAATCTTTCAACCAAAGATAACTTAGTTTATTTTCATTTTGTTTAATTCTAATATTTCCATACTCTATATATTTATTTTCTTTTCCATCATTTAGTAAAAAAACTTTATCTTCTGTATCTACAGAGATGCTAACAGTAATAGATTTTAAAAATTTTCTATCTTTATCGCTAAGTTTTTCAAACGATATGAGGTCATATAACTCTTCTTCTTTATCTGTAGTTATTTTTTTGTCAATATCTTTTATATATAAAACACTAGAAGATAAAAATATGTTTTCTTGAGAAAGTATATTTTTTTCCATGGCTCTTTTGTTAAAAGAATTGAATTTAAGTAATGCTGAACCAAGAGTTGCTAAGATGACAATAGACACTAAAACTTCTATAAAACTAAAACCGTTTCTCATTCTGATACACCAGCAATCATAGGTAAATAATCTCTTTTTTTTATAAATGAAACTATCTCTTCCTTATTTGAAAACTCTTTTATATTGTCAAAATAAGGGCTTATATATATCCATATACCTTTATCTGTTTGGTAGATTAATGTTTGAGATATATCATCTGTTAATTTTTTGAAAATAAGTGATGGTGTAAAATAGATATTATTTTTAAGTTCTATATTTTTATATCTAACTAAATCTAATTGTTCATCATCTTTTAGTAAAAAAACTTGTATTTTTTCATTAAATTCTACTTTATTGATGATTTCTTGTTTATTATTTAAAATATAACAAAGCTTATCTTGTTCATTACAGATAAGTGTTTGTTCAGATGCTAAAAAGTTTTTAGCATCTCTTAGTGAAAATTTCTTTTCATCTTGTTTTTTTGAAGCAGTAAAAAAGTAAAGACCATACACTATACTGATTAGTAATACTACGATTATTAATTCTATAAGTGTAAATCCCTTTTTCATATATTATTTTCTTTTACACTCATTTAAAAGTATATCTTTAGCATTTTCTTTGCCATTTTCTTTACCATCAGAACCTAGCGAAATTATCTCTATATCACCATCAGTATTTATATAAATATAGTGGTTTTTCCATGGGTCACGAGGTAAGTTGTCACCATCTAAGTATCCACCAGTTGCGAAGTCTTTATAGGTGTCTTCATCAGGATTTTTGATTAGAGCTTTTAAACCCTCTTCAGTTTGTGGGAATGAACCATTGTCAAACTTAAATGATTTTAATGCTTCTTCTATATTTTGCATCTGAATACAAACAAGTTTTTTCTTAGCATCATCACCTTTACCCATAATATTTGGTAATACTAACGCACTTAATAAACCTAATATAACGATAACAATCATTAACTCCATTAGAGTAAATGCACTTCTTTTTTTCATAATTTTCCTTTAAAATTAATTTATTGACATTGAAAATATTGGCAATAACATTGAGATAACTAAAAAACCGATAACACCACCAACAAAAACCATAAGTACAGGTTCCATCAAAGATAATAGCATATCAATTTTATCTTTATTGTTTTCTTCATAAAACTCAGCTAAAGTTTTAAGTGTAAATGGAAGCTCAGAAGAGTTTTCTCCAATAGCTACAGCACTTAAAAAATCAGCTGGTAATTTTGCTGATTTTTGAGATTTTACAGCATCATAAAAAGAACTACCTTGAACAATTTGAGTTGCAATATTTTCAAATACTTTTTGTAAAAGTGTATTTGAAAATATTTTTGAAGAGAAATTCATAGTTTGTGCAAATGGCACACCATTTTTTAAAAGCAATGAACTAACACTACAAAAACGACCCAGTTCATAATTTATAAGAATAGTTCTAATTAGTGGTAATTTTAGCAAAATTATATCAACGAAAAGACGGAATTTCCCTTGCTTAGAAAAGAAAAAACCAAAAGCGAATAAAGATGCAATAAATAAAGATAAAATAAACATCCCATAACTTTGTAAAAAATTAGACATTGAAAGTGTTATTTTAGTTGATGTTGGTAGTTCATTTCCCATTGATGTAAACATATCTACAATATTTGGTACGATATTTGTAAGCATAAAGTTTATAAGTGCAATAGATATTAAAATAATAAAACCAGGATATACAAAAGCTTTAGTAACATCTTTTTTTATCCTCTCTATTGTATTCATAAATTCACTTAACTCTTTTAGGGTTGGTCCAAGTGATGAACTTTGTTCAGATACTTTTATGGTATAAAGAAAAAATTTAGGTAGTTTAAATATAGTTTGCTTTTCAAGTGATTCATAAAAATTATTTCCAGATTTTAGGTTTTCTATTAATACATCTAACCATAGTAAAATCTTTTTATCGTTTTCATAACTATTTCCTAGAAGGGCAAGAGCTTTATATAATGGAATAGATGATTTTAAGTATATACTTAAATTTCTACATATCACAATAAGTTCAGAATTTTGTATTTTTGGTGTAAAAAAAGGTTTCTTCTCTTTTATGCTATCTATTAAGATGCCTTTTAGAAGAAGCATATCTTTTGCTTCTTCTATACTTTGAGCAGATAGTTTATCTTTTACACTTTTACCATCTTTACTAAAACCACTATATGCAAAAATCATATCTCTTTGATACCTATTCTAATAGCTTCTTCTATAGATGTTTTACCATCTAATATCATATCAATTAATTGACTTTGCATCGACATAAACTCTTTTGTTGAATCTAGGTACTCTTTTATGTAGTATTCATCACTATTATTTTTTATAACTTTTAGTAAAGGTGCATCAATAGTTATAATTTCACCAATTGCAATTCTGCCTTTATATCCAGTATCATTACACGCTTTACAACCGCAAGGCTTATAAATTTTAGTGTTTTTATCTATATTGAAAAAGTTAGCATCTTCGTCTGAAATATTTACACTTTCTTTACATTCATTACAAAGTTCACGCACTAGTCTTTGAGCTAAAACACCAAGTAGTGTGCTTCCTATAAGATAACTATCAACTCCCATATCTACTAGTCTTGAAATTGCTGCTGCTGCATTGTTGGTGTGCAGTGTAGAAAGTAGTAAGTGTCCTGTCATTGCAGCTTGAACTGATATAGCTGCAGTTTCAGCATCACGAATTTCACCAAGTAAAATAACATCAGGATCTTGTCTTAAAATAGACCTAAGTGCTTTTGAAAAAGTTAAGCCAACTTTATCATTTACTTGTACTTGATTTATACCAAAACTATTGTATTCGACTGGGTCTTCAACTGTAACAATATTTTTTGAAGTATTGTCAATATTTTGTAAAAAAGAGTATAAAGATGTACTTTTACCACTACCAGTTGGACCAGTAATTAGAATCATCCCGTAAGAGTGTTTTAAAAACGCTCTTAATGAGTCAGTTGTTTTTTGATTAAAACCTAACTCTTCTAATGTTGGAATTTTATCAGATTTCATTAGAAGTCTTAATACTATTTTTTCACCATAGTATGTAGGTAAAACAGATACCCTAACATCTATTGATTGAGATGCTATATTTATTTTAGTTCTACCATCTTGAGGGATTCTTGTTTCAGATATATCAAGATGTGATATAACTTTAATTCTATTTACAATAGACCCAATTACAGCTTTTTTAACTTTAGTTATGGTAGTTAGAACACCATCTATTCTAAATTTTACTAAACCATCTTTCTCATAAGTTTCTATATGTATATCTGTACAGTTTTGCTTTACAGCTCTCATAAATAGAGTATTTACAAACTGTATGATAGGTGCAGAATTTTCACTTGCGAGTAAGTCATCATCATTTTGTAAAAAATCATCTAAGTCTTCATCATCTTCTATTTCATCATCTGTTGAAAAATCATCTATATTTTTTGTAGATGTAATCTCTTTAAATTTTGACAATAGTTCAACAAAAGAGTCTTTAGTAAGGATTACTATTTCATATTGGCTAGCAAGATGTGAAGTATAGTTTAGACTTTTTTCTATATTTTCTTCAGATATACATAAAACTATATCATCTTCGATTTTAGTGTATAAAACATCATTTTTTATGGCAAAGTCTAAGTCTTCTACCTCCATAAATGGAAGTAAATTTAGATTATCTATTTGTTTAAATGGAAGCATCTATAATATCATCTTTTTCTTTATTTATTTTACCTAAAGCATTTTTCATTTTTTCAGTCATGTTCTTTTTAATTTCATTTATATCATTTAGTTTTGTTTGAAGAACTGCAAGATCTTTAGAACTAGTAACAATATAAGGCGTTAAAACCATGATAGTAGATATTTTATCATAAGATTCAGTAGTATGTCTAAATAAGCCACCAAGAAATGGTACATCACCAAGAAGAGGAACTTTAGCTTCTGTTTTAGAGTAGTTATCTCTTATAAGACCACCTATAATGATGCTTGATTCATCTTCAACTATAGCCACCGTATCAATCTTTCTTTTTGTTGTTGTTGGTTGATCTAGTATCGCACCTGAAGTTTGATCTACATCTTCAACATTTATCATGATTTTTAGTACAACACTATCTTTATCTGTGATTTGAGGAGTAACTTCTAAAGTTAAACCAATATCTTCTCTACTAAAAGTATTTCTTGTTGTGTCTGTAGTGCTACTACCTGTTGCATCACTTGTTTTAATTGACTGAGTTTTACCAACATATAAAGATGATTTTAGATTATTTACACTTAACATATTTGGTTCAGAAACTACATTTACAGCACCAGCACCTTTTAAGAAATCAATAGTAGCACCTAAAGCAACACCAGCATCTACTTTATCTAGCTCAAGGTTATCGGTAAGTAAACTAGGTAAAACAAAAGAACTTCCACCCATATTTATAGTACTTGTTCCAATCATCTGATTTTCTGCCATACCAGCTGCGGCTCCCCATTTTATACCAAGTTCATCAAGTGAATTTTGACTTATTTCATAAATCTTTACTTTTATAAATACTTGTTTTCTTTGGATGTCAATTTGTTCTATAAGTTTTGTTAATTCTTTAATCTGATTTACTGTTGAACTAATGATTAAGGCATTAAGTTCTTTATTTCCAGTTACTACACTTTTTACAGGTCTATTTGTATCTTTAGATTTTGCAATCTCTTGAGCAGTCTTTACTATATCTTCAACATTTGCATTTTTTAAAAATAAAATTTTAGTTTGTAGTTTTGCAATGTCTTTAGCTTGTTGGTCAAAAGAGTTTATAAAATTTACAGCTTTATTCATATCATCACTATTTGCAGATATCCATATAGCATTTTGATAATCATCACTTATTAATTTAATCTCACCATTATAATCATCCTTTGTAGTGTCAAAAATACTTTGAAGTTTAGGTAAAGCAGTTTTTACATTGTAGTATGTAAACTCTACTCTTTTTAAATCTCTTTTTAAATGTGTATCAAATAATTTTAATAGCTTTTTCATATTTTTGATATTTCTAGGATAGTCACTAACTAAAAGTAAATCCATTTTATCATCATATGTAATAAGTGAATATTGACTAGAAAGATGTTTGATTTTTGAAGCTACTACAGATGGTTTAATATAGTTAGGTCTTAGTACAACCATATCCATTCCAACTGTGTTTTTTTCATTAAAAGAAACTTCTTTACTTGCTCTTGCCGCTCTTACTATCTCTATATACCCTTCAGAACTAGGAGATAAAGCGTATCCTTTAATCATTAGTATATGTTCAAGAAGAGGTATTAGTTCTTTTTCATCAATAGGTTTATTGCTTAAAAAATTAACATTACCACTAATTCTTTCATTAACAAGTATATTTAACTTTTTCTTCTTTGCAATAAATTTTATTACATCCTCTATTGGTGTACCATGGAAATTGATTTTAATCTCTTTGGCTGTAGCATTAAGAGACAATAACAAACTTAGTGTCAATAAAACATTAATAAACTTCATACTTTAACTCCTTGATTTGATTACCTCTTTTTACTGTTAGAGATAGTTGATTTATATTTTCTATATTTTGAAATAATTTCAGTGGTTGTGTGACAGATTTAATTTTTTCACCATTTATCTTTGTAACATAATCGTATTTTCTTAGACCAAGTTTAGAATAAATTGATGATGGCTTTACATAGTTGAATTTAAAACTTATTTCACCATTTTTGTTATAAGACATCACACGAATAGCAGAAAAAGTTTTTTGTATATCTCTTTTGTTTCCTAAAATACTTTTTGGAACAAAATATTTACCATCTTTCTCTTTTATACTTTCAAACATCTCTCTTGATACTGTATCTTGTACTACAGTTTTAGCAGTAGGTTTTGTTGTTTTAGTATCTACTACTTTTTCTTTAAAATTTCTTTCATCAGTAGGTGATAAAAATGACCAATAGTAATTTTCACCTTTTTTAAATTTAGCTTTTGTATCTTGAACTTCTACAAGTTTATACCCTTTGTGAACTTCATCTACATATACAAAAACTCCACCTTTTGTATTTTTCACAATAACAAGGCTATCATCATCAGAAACTATGGCACCTGTTGTTATGAAATCTTTTAAAATAAATTCTCTTGAAACTTTTTTTTCAATTTTTATAACTCTTGGTTTGTTATATATTTTTTCAATATTTAAACTGTTCGTTATATTAAAATTTATATCTTCTATCTCTTTAGAATCTTGAATTGATACAAAATGTTGATTTGGTAAAAAGAAAGATATGACCATAGCAAATAACGCACCGAGTATAATACTAAAGATAGAATAAGATAATATAGGTCTAGAAATTATATTTGAATACATAATTTTCTCCATCTTTTTTTAATTCTCGAAGTAGTTTTGAATATTTATTTATTTGGTTTTTTTCTGGTTTAATTTTTATAGTTAAATTATTGTTATCCAAATCAATATTTCCTATGGCCTTACCTGCTTTACTCGTTATATCTAAAAAATCACCAGTTTTATAGTTTATTTTTACATTGTCTATATTTGGAATCATATCTTTAAAGCTAGATGCAGGTTTTATATTATTGATATTGATGCCTAATAGGGAGATAGTAAAATCATTAACTTTTGCAACTTCTGCCCCTGACAAGTATATAGTTGAATTTTTCATTTTAAAATTAAAAGGATTTGACTCCATAGACTGAGATTTTATAGTGATGTTATAATTTAACAGTTCTTTTTCTAGTAAAAAGTATAGTTTATCTTTTGGAAAAAAAACTATAAAACTAATGATAAATAGTATGAATAAAAATAAAAAATTTAGTAGTTTTTTCATAAAATTACCACTTTAAATATGATGTTATGTTTATCTATCTTTTCTATAAGAAAACTTTTTATATTTATATTTTTATTTAAAATAAAACTAATTGTTTTATTTGCATTTTCTTTTGTTAGTTTTATGCTTAATTCCTTTTTCTTTCTTATCTCTTTAGTTTTGTATTCAATATCAAAAATACTTAGAAAATCATATATTCTTTTTAACTCTTTTTTTTGGTTCTCTTTAGAGTATTTTTTTTCGAGTTTGTTTAAATCTTGCATTTGTTTAGATTTTATTTTTAATTCTGTATTTTTTTCTTGAATATTTGAATTGAAATAGTTTGCTAACCCTATTTGGATTAGGACTAATGCAAGTAAAAAGAGAAGTGTATGTTTTAAAGTTATTACCATTTTATTACCAAACCAATTTTAATTATCTGATTTTTGGTTTTGCTATCTGGTTCAGAGTAATTATATATCCCTCTATTTATAATATTAGATCTATTAATTTTCCAATAGTTATATTTATAAGATAGTTCTAATGAATAATTTTGATTAATATCATAGATAAGAGGTATCTCATAATAGAATCCACTTGTATCTCCAAGATCAAAATTTAAACCACCATTTAGAAATGCTTCCATTTCAGGAGAGAAAGCTTTTTGATACGCTCCCTCTATACCTATATGCCACTTATCTTCATGAAAAAGTGCTTTAAGACCTATGTCGAAATATCCCCATTTATATATCTCTT
>JAYEHQ010000083.1:0-9284 GCA_034659595.1 Campylobacterota bacterium | reverse complement strand
GTTGCAGGACTGACTTCGGGAGGTTCAGCAGCTGGTGGTGGTGCAGCATCTTCTAGTTCTAGTAGTTCTGGTGATTCAAGCACATATAGTGAAGAAACAACAACATGTCCAAGTGGTACTGTAGATTTAACTGGTGGAACATGGACAGTTGTTGATAGTCATCAAGAGTGTGATGAGACAGCTCAATTTACCATGGTATTTTCTTATGATAATGGAGCATATACTTCAGTAGAACATGGAAATGGACTTAATAGTGATTGTAGTATATATGATGAAACAGATACTGAAACACATCAAGCAACTGATAAATGTATCACAAGTAGTGAATTTGAATCTAAAATAATAAATGATAATAGTGATAATGATTATAGTATAATTGATATATTTACAACCGATAGGATTGAAGGCACATGGGATGATAGAAAGGGAAAAACTACAGCAACAAGATAGATAATTAAAATATAAGTAGTTAATAAATTCTTTTTTCAGCACTATTTTTATATAATCACGCATATATTTTCCAAAGGAATCCCATGCGTGGTTATAAAGTTTTTGCAGGTACTGCTAGTGTAGAGTTTGCTAAAGAGATTTGTGCAACATTAGATGTTCCATTAGCTAATGCTGATGTTAAAAAGTTTAGTGATGGTGAAATTTCAGTTCAAATTTCTGAAAGTGTCCGTGGTCGTGATGTATTTATTGTTCAAAGTACAGGAGCACCATCAAATGATAACTTAATGGAACTTCTTATCATGACAGATGCTCTTCGCCGTTCATCTGCTTCAAGCATCACTGCTGTTGTTCCTTACTATGGATATGCTAGACAAGATCGTAAAGCTGCACCTCGTGTACCTATTACTGCGAGACTTGTAGCTGATTTATACGAAAAAGCAGGTATTGATAGAGTTATTACTATAGATTTACATGCAGGTCAAATTCAAGGTTTCTTTGATATTCCTGTTGATAATCTTTATGGTTCTGTTACTTTTGAACATTACATCAGAAGTAAAAATCTTAAAAATCCAATCATCGCTTCTCCAGATATTGGTGGTGTAGCAAGAGCTAGATACTTTGCAAAAAGAATGGGTCTTGATATGGTCATAGTAGATAAACGCCGTGAAAAAGCAAATGAATCAGAAGTAATGGGTATCATTGGTGATGTTGAGGGTTATGATGTAATCATGATAGATGATATGGTAGATACTGCTGGAACTATGGTTAAAGCAGCTACGGCACTTAAAAATAAAGGTGCAACTTCTGTAATGGCATGTGCAACACATGGTGTTTTAAGTGGTAAAGCTTATGAAAATTTAGAACAAGGTGAACTTGATGAACTAATCATTACAAACACTTTAGTAACTAAACCGCATAAATGTATAAAAGTACTTTCAGTAGCACCACTTTTTGCAGAAGTTATCCGTCGTGTTTATCATAATGAAAGTGTAAACTCACTTTTTACATAAACACTATTCTAAACTAAGGGTGTCTTACCTTTAGTTTAGAATTTAAACTCCAACCAATAATAATCATAAAAACTAAAACTCCAACAGCTGGTAAAAACTCATAAGCATTTGCTAAATAAACAAGCCATAAAAGTATAGCTCCAAGTGGAGTTGGCACACCTGTAAAATATTTATCAACACTACCAGCATCTGTATGAATATTAAAATGAATAAGTCTTCTAAGACCAGAAATCACATAATAAACAGTAACAATAGAAGCTATAATCAATAAAACTGAATCTAGTGAATTTATATAAACTGCTTGAAATATTAGAAATACTGGAACAAGAACAAAACTTAAAAAGTCTGCAAAAGAATCAAGTTGAACTCCAAATTCATTAGATAGATTATATTTCCTAGCAATTTTACCATCAAAAATATCAAATGCCCCACCCATCCATGCTAAAATGATAGCTATAAAAAAGTTGTTTTGAGTTATAAAATATGTAGCCAATAGACCAGCCGTTATATTAGCAAATGTAAATAAATTTGCTAAATTAAAATGAGAAGTAGATGTATATAAAAATTTCATAAATTTCCTTATTTTTTGTGCAATTATATCAAATAAATTATAAACAAGAAGTATATGTGATTTACTATACTGATAACAATTTACATACAAAAGGTAAAAAATGAATAAATTAATAAAAATCAGTTTAGTAACAAGCATGGCATTAAGTTCTGCTTATGCAACAGAGGCAACTAGTGTAAAAGATATGTTTTCAAATGGGGAAACTAGTGGACAAATTCGTTTAGGATACTATTCAATGAATCCAGAAGCTAATGGTGCGAACACTGAATACACAACTGCTATAGGTGGACAATTAAAGTTTGAAACTGCATCTTTTAATGGTGTTAGTTTAGCTACAGCTTTATATACATCTCACTCTATATCTGCTTTAAGTGGAAAACAAGAGGATGGTAAATTTTCTGACTTTTTAACTTCTAGTGAAAAGCACTATACAGAATTAGGTGAAGCTTATATTAACTATGCGATGAATGGCTTTAATATCCGTGTAGGTAAACAACTTATAGATACACCACTAGCAGATAGTGATGATATAGCGATTACTCCAAATACATTTGAAGCCGTAGTAGCATCTTATAGTTTTTCTGATTTAGGTTTAACACTTTTAGGTGCAAATGTTCAAAGAATGCAAGGGGTAGATGCTGGTTATGAGAATGTTACTTTAAACAGTTGGATGGATACAGGTGATGGTAGTACAAATATGATAGCAGGTTTATATGCCAACGATACTATTGAAGCAGGTATTTGGTATTACGATATAGGAAAACTAACTAAAGCTATATATGCAGATGCTACTACTACTTTATCTTTAAATCAAGATACAGAAATTACAATTGGTATTCAATACTTACAAGAAAATGAAGAAGAGAACTCTAATGTAGAAGGAAGTATAGCTGGTATTATGGCTGAAGCTTCATTTAGTGGTTTAACTGCTATGGTTGCTTATGACTCAGTTAGTACAGATAATGGCGATACAATTAACCAAGGATTTGGTGGAGGTTCTTCATATACAAATATGCAAAACACTACAGCTGGATCTTTACATGAGGGTGGCTTTGGAGATGGTGATTCATTCGTAGCATCTTTAGGTTATGATTTTTCAGGCGTAAATTTATTTACTGCTTATGGTGATTTTGAAGCTGATGCAATTGGAGCTGGTGCTAAAGGTCATTTAACTGAAATAGATGCTGGTATAAGCTATGACTTTAATGATGGTGAAGCTGATATATCTCTTGTTTATGTAGATGTTCAAGACAAAGAGGATTCAACAGAAGATTTTAATGAGATTAAATTATTCGCTAACTATAACTTTTAATTAGTGAATATTAACTATATAAATGGTAAAATCCTCTAAAAATATGGAGTGATAACTTGAAAGCATCATCAGAAGTACTAGCAAGAAAATATAGACCAAAAAACTTTAATGAGCTTATAGGTCAAGAGACTATCTCTCAAACTCTCTCCCTAGCACTTGATTCAAATAGACTCTCTCATGCTTACCTATTTTCGGGACTTCGTGGGAGTGGAAAAACTTCTACAGCTCGAATATTTGCAAAGGCACTTATCTGTGAAAAAGGTGTAAGTCATAACCCTTGTGGAGTTTGCCAACATTGTGAAATGGCTATACAAAACCGTCATATAGATATAGTAGAGATGGATGCAGCTAGTTCAAGAAAAATAGATGATATAAGACATCTCATAGAACAAACAAAATACAAACCATCAATAGCAAGATATAAAATATTTATAATAGATGAAGTTCACATGCTTACTAAAGAAGCTTTTAATGCTCTTCTAAAAACACTTGAAGAACCTCCAGCTTATGTAAAATTTATCTTAGCTACTACTGATCCACTTAAACTTCCTGCTACAATTTTAAGTCGTACTCAACATTTTAGATTTAAAAGAATAGCTGTAAATAAAATAATTGACCATTTAGTAAATATACTTCACAAAGAACAAATAGAATACGAACTAAATGCACTAGAAATTTTAGCCAGAAGTGGAAATGGAAGCTTAAGAGATACTCTTACTCTACTTGATCAAGCGATTATATACTCTAAAAATCTTGTAGATGTACAAACAGTTACAGATATGCTGGGTCTTGTTGATCCTAAATTTATAGATGATTTATTTAATGCTGTATTTCAGAAAGATTACGCAAAATTAATCCAATATACTAAATTTTTAGAAGACTACGAACCTGAAATGGTTGTAGATGAACTTATAGCATATATAAAAGAAAAAATGTATAATCAAGACCCAATATTTTCAACTCTTATAATAGAAAGATTTTTTAGAATACTTAGTGATTCTAAATCTCTATTTGCTATAAATGCAGATGGTTCATTTGTTCTTTCACTTCTGTTTTTCAAAATGGTTGAAGCTCTGCGTATAAAAGAGATAGACCAGATGATAGAATCTTTAGAAAAAGAGATTAAAATTCCAGAAATAAAATCTTCAACTATTAAAAAGATTCCAGAAACAAAAGTAAAAGAAGAGACTCCAAAAGAGATTGTAAAAGAAGTTAAAACTAATAATTTATTTCAAGAACTTATTGCAAAAATAAAAGATAGAAATTATAACTTAGGTGAAGTTTTTGAAAACTCTGTTTGTTTTATCTCTTATGAAAACAATATATTATCATGGGAAAGTTGTGCCAATGATGATGCTAAAAAAAGCTTAAAACATGGATATTCAGCTATTAAACAATTAGTAAGAGAGATTTATGGATTTGAAACAAAAATCAAAGGCTTACCATGTTCAAAGCCTGTAGTTGACTCTATGATAGAAGAGGTAGAATTGGGTGGTAGTAGTTCATGTGTAGCCAATTGCTCTCAAACAGATGAAAGCACAAAAGAGATAGATGGTGAAGATATAAAATCTGAGCCAATGGTTAAAAAAGCAATGGAACTTTTTGAAGCAACTAAAATAACTATCCAATCAAAAATTTAATAGTTTATAAAATCTTAATTAAAAAGAAGATACGATTATGAAATGTTAATTTTTGATTAAATTTAATTAGAAGGACTTAATAAGTGACAAATATAATTTTATGTGGTGGTGTTGGTAGCAGAATGTGGCCAGCTAGTAGAACTTACTATCCTAAACAATTCTACAAATTTGAAGAGTATTCACTTTTTCAACAAAATGTACTTAGAAATGATTTAATATGTAAAAATCATGTTGTTGTTTCAAATCAAGAACAGTTTTTTCTTGCCTCTGATCAACTAGAAGAGTTAAATATAACTAATTGTTCATTTTTACTAGAACCAACTCCTAGAGATACATCAGCTGCTATTGCTCTTGCTGCATTAAGTGTAGATAAAGAGGAAGTTATCTTTATAACGCCGTCTGATCATAAAATAGATAATATGCCCCTATATAAAGACGCTATAGATAGAGCTGAAGAGTTAGCTCAAGACAATTTTATAGTAACATTTGGTATAACTCCAGATTCTCCAGATACTGGTTATGGCTATATTAAAACAAATGATGAAAATGTGGAAGAATTTAAAGAGAAACCATCTTTAGAATTAGCAAAAAAATATCTTGAAGAGGGTACTTATCTTTGGAATAGTGGGATGTTTATGTTTAAAGCTGGTACTTATCTTCAAGAACTAGAAAAATATGAACCAGAAATATTTTTAAAAAGTAAAGAAGCTTATGAAAAAGCTAAAAAAGAAAATATTATCCGTATCCCAATAGAAGAGATGTTAGAAATTCCTAAAAAAAGTGTAGATTACGCTGTTATGGAGCGAAGTAAGTTTGTAAAAGTTGTTAAAAGTGACTTTCATTGGACTGACATGGGATGTTTTGATGCTTTATGGGATGATTCTCAAAAAGATGAAAATGAAAATGCTATTATCGCTAAAGATTTTATAGGTATAAATTCTAAGAAAAATCTTTTTTATAGTAAAAAGACTGTAGCTGCTGTTGATATTGAAGATATAGTTGTAATAGATAGTGCGGATGCTATTTTAGTAGCTAAAAGAGGCTCAACTCAAAAAGTAAAACAGATAGTACAACATCTAAAAGATAAAGGTTCAGACTTAGTAGATTTACATCAAAAAGTACATAGACCATGGGGTACATTTACCACACTAGAAGAGATGGATATTTTTAAAATTAAAAAACTTGTAGTTAAACCTCACAAAAGACTATCTTTACAAAAACATTACCATAGAAATGAACATTGGATTGTTGTAAGTGGAACTGCTAAAGTACAAGTGGGTGAAGAAACTTTTATTTTACAAACAAATGAGTCAACATATATCCCAATGGGTGTAAAACATAGACTTGAAAATCCAGGTAAAATTCCACTAGTTATTATTGAAGCACAAGTTGGACAATATCTTGAAGAAGATGATATTGTTAGATTTGAAGATGATTTTAAAAGAGCCTAGATGCTAACTAATGCAATATTTTTAATAATACTAGCTATGGTTGAAGCTATCATAATTATTCAACTAATAAAAATAGCAAAAGCTAAAAATATTTTACTAGATATTCCAAACAATAGAAGTTCACATAAATCAGCTACACCAAAAATAGGTGGTATTGGTATTTTCTTTCTATTTGTTTCTAGTTTATTTTTATATCCTCAATTTTTATTAGATAATTATCTAACTGTTATCGCTATTGTACTTATTTTTTGTATGGGTTTACTTGATGATTTAATGGATTTACCACCATATCCAAAATTTATAGTGATGATTATATCTAGTATTTTAATTATCAATGATGGTTATACGGTCAATACTTTAGGTACATATTTTTCAACAGAAGCAACTTTAGGTATGCTCTCTATACCTTTTACAATTTTTGCAGTAGTTGGCTTTACAAATGCTATAAATCTTATAGATGGATTAGATGGTTTATCTGGTAGTATCTCTTTTGTTATTTTGTTGGGATTTCTTTATCTTGGATTTATCTATGATGATAGCATCATAATATACTTCTCTTCTGTTATGATACTTGGTATTTCAGTATTTTTATATTTTAATCTTAATCCAGCGAAAATATTTTTAGGTGATAATGGAGCATTGCTTGTAGGTTTTATAATAGCTCTTATTGGTATAAAACTTTTAGATTACATAAGCCCAACATCTGTATTTTTCTTAACAGGTATCCCTATTTTAGACACTCTTTTTGTAATGGTAAATCGCATTAAAAATAAAACATCTCCATTTGTAGCAGATAAAACTCATCTCCATCATCAGATATTTAGACATACACAAGATGCTAAAAAAACTGTTTTCATTATGTGTGTAAGTCAAATGATGTTTACTCTTATAGGATTAAGTCTAATTGATAATGCAGACTTTTTAAATTTAAGTATTTTTGCTACCATTTATATATTATTTTTTATAATGCTAACAAGTTCTAAAAATCAAAAAGAAATTTTCAACAAAGAAAAAAGTATATGAATATTGCAATAGTTGGTTTAGGGTTAATGGGTGGTTCATTAGCGTTGAGCCTTAAAAAGTTAGATTTTATAAACACTATAGTTGGAAGTGATCATAATAAACAACATACAAAAGAAGCTTTAAAACTTAATTTAGTAGAAAAAATTATTGAATTTAATGAGTTAAAAAACTATGATGTAATATTTCTTGCTATACCTGTAAATAGTGTAATCTCAGCACTTTCAAACCTTATAGATATACCAAAAGATACAACGATTATAGATTTAGGAAGCACTAAAGAATTAATCGTATCAAAAGTTCCACCATCTATTAGAAAAAACTTTGTAGCTACACACCCTATGACTGGAACTGAAAACTTTGGACCAACTGCTGCAATTGAAGGACTTTATGAAGATAAAGTAGTGGTTTTATGTGACTTAGAAGATAGTGGTGAATTGCAACAGAAAATTGCTAGAAAAATATTCAAATCGTTAAAAATGAATAAATCATTCATGCAATCATCAGAACACGATCGTCATGCTGCATTTATATCACATATGCCACATGCTATCTCTTTTTCTATTGCAAACGCTGTTATAAAACAGGAAAATAAACATAATATCTTAGCCCTAGCTGCTGGTGGTTTTCGTTCTATGAGCCGTTTAGCAAAAAGTTCTCCCGATATGTGGGAAGATATTTTCAAACAAAATAAAGGTAATCTTCTTGAAGCTATTGAAATTTTTGAAGATGAATTAACTAAACTAAAAAAAGACATCAAAGATAATAACTGGGAAAAAGTAAATAATACTATGCAACGAGGAAATGAATTGCATGATATTTTAGACTAATCTATCATTATTTTGTAACCAAATCCTTTTACATTTATAAGAAGCTTTTTTGAAGTTTTTACTCTTAATCTTCTTATAAATGTTCTAAGCCTTTCATCACTTACCTCTTCATTCCATAAAGCTGTTTTTATACTTTTATCATTTATAATATTATTCTCATTTTCAATAAGCATAGTTATAAATTTATTTTCATTTTTTGAAAGTGATATAAATCTAGCATCTCTATACAAGGCATGAGTAGTTTTATTAAAACTAAATCCATCACAAAGCTTTATAATTTTATTTCCGAGTTCATTGGCTATCGAAGATATATAGTCTAAAATTTCATCTGGGTCATAAGGTTTTAAAAAATATTTTACTACCCCTATATCTATAGCATTAAACAATTTTTCTTTTTCACTAAAAGCACTTAGTATGATAATGGGTATATTTTGATTTATATTTTTCAACTCTTTTGCCATATCCAAACCATTCATAAAAGGCATATTTATATCTGTTATGACTATATCAGGAGATATTTGTTTAAACTTCTCTAAACCATCATTTCCATCTTTAGCTAAAGTAAAGCTATAAAAACTATCCCCTATCGCTTCTTTTAAAAGTTTAGCTATATTTTTTTCATCTTCGACAAACAACACTCTCAAATTTTTTAAAGTTTTATTTCTCATATTTTGCCAACGGAATCTTTATCTTAAAAGTTGTAAATTTTTTTATACTCATTACATCTATATAACCATCTAAACCCTGTTCACAAATCATCTTTGACATAAAAAGACCAAGTCCTGTTCCGCTACTTTGATGCTTAGTGGTAAAGTATGGTTCAAATATTTTTTCTATATTTTCTTTTTCTATACCACCTGCATTATCCTGTATCTCTATAAAAACAAACCCATTATCAATTTTTGTTTTTATACTTATTTCTCGTACAATTATTTTATTATTTTCAAAAGCATCTATTGAATTTTTTATAAGATTAATCATTACTTGTGTTAGTTCATTT
>JAYEHQ010000082.1:43235-69238 GCA_034659595.1 Campylobacterota bacterium | reverse complement strand
AAATATTATTTCTTCTGTTACTTTTAAGATTTGGAGCAATTTTATTTGTATATTCATCTGAATATTTTTACAATACAATGCTAGAAGAGAATTTTATAAATTCTACAAAAATAATAGAAAAAACAAAATCTGAATTAAATGATATAAAAAGAAGAAATAGTACTATTATAGAAGTGAAAGAGGATGCTGGATTTTTTTCAAATGTAAGTTCAAAGTATGATAAAGTAGTTCAAAATTTGGATATATCAAAACAACTTCAATTATTAGAAAAAAATATAGAAGATGCTTCTCGAAATATAATTAATTTAATAACAATATTTTTTGTTTTAACTATTTTGATGCCAATAATATTTTTATGGTTATTGATTGGAACTATTAAGTTATTGTTTAAGTTTGAAATTGATAATAAAAAAATAATTTTTATGTTAAATTAAAATAAAATAAGTGTATAATTTATAAAAATAAAATACCAAGAAGGAAAAACAAGTATGAAAATATCTTTATCAATAGCGTTAACATTATTATTAGTAGGTTGTAGTTCACAAGAAAGTGAAACTGAGGTTCAAGAAGTACAGCAGAATAAAATAGTTAAAGAAGTTAAGAGTGAAACAGTAGTAAAAGCAATAGAAAAAGTAGAAGAGTCTTTAGTACCTGTTGTTAAAACAGGTGAAATGATTTATAAGGCTTGTGTTTCTTGCCATGGTGCTAGTGCAGAGAAAAAAGCATTAGGTAAGTCTCAAGTTATAAAAGGTTGGTCTGCTTCAAAAATTTCAGATGCATTAAATGGTTATAAAATTGGTAGTTATGGTGGATCTATGAAAGGTCTTATGAAAGGTCAAGTTTCTAATCTAAGTGATACTGAAATAGAATTAGTATCAAACTATATCTCTGAATTTTAGAGATATAATTAGTTATTGGAAAAGTCTTATAGGATTTATATGATAAGACTTTTGCGTAACTTCAAATATTAGTTCTTTATCTACTCTACCTATAGTGTAGCCTTTTCTTATTTTCTTGCCTTTTCTAATATTTGGTGCAATTTGAGATAGATTTGCATAAATAGTATGAAGTCCATTACTATGTTCCATAATTACCATATTATTTAAAAGTGCTGTTTTATCAGCATATATAACTTTACCATTAAAGACAGTTTTTACTTTTTGGTCTTTTTTTGATGTTTCTAAAGATATTGATTCGTTAAAAACTTTTATGCCATATATTGGATCAGTATATGTTCCATATTTTTTTGTAATAGTATATGGACTGAAAGGTGCTATAGTTTTTGAACCTTTATATCTTTTAGTTTTTACTCTTTGGTAAGAACTTCCATGTTTTTTAACTTTTGGTAGATTATCTACAGATAGAATTTTTTCAGAATCAAATGCTTTTTTAATTCTTGCTTCCTCTTGTGCTTTTTTAATCTCATCAATTTTTATGATGTTTAATTTTGCTAGAGTCTTTTTAAGTGTATTTTGTTGGTTAAGAAGTTTTTTTAATTCTTTTTTGTAGTTAGATTTTGAAAGTTCAAGTTTTTTTAGGGATTTTTTATTTTTATTTTGAGTAACTAAAAGCTTTTTTCTTTTGTTATCTATATTTGATATAGATACTTCTAAATTAGTTGCTTTAGAAGCTAAATCATCCATTTTTTTTGAATTAAAGAAGAACCTTTCATTTAGTAGATTTGCTTTTTTCTTTGACATCTCTAACATTTTTTGTAAAACTTCATATTCTATGAGTGATTCTTCATCAACTGCATACTCTTCTTCAAGAATTACAGATAAAGATACATTTTTTGCAATTACAAAAATAAGTTCCTCTTCAACTAGATTTTGTTTTTTTTCTAAAACATCTTGCCTACTTTTCAACTCTTTTAATTGAAATATATTTTCATCATAATTTTTTTCTTTAAATTTTAATTCTGCTTTTAGTTTTTTAAGATATTTTTTTTGTGTTAAAATAATTCTTTTTTGTTTTAAAATTGCTTTTGCATTTAAAGCCATTTTTTCATTTACAGATGAATAAGATTTTGAGAATGTATCTATTTTTTTATTAGTTACATCAATTTTAGTATCTATATTGTTAGCATAAAGTAAAACAGTTGAGAATAATAAAGTTAATAATAAATTCAGAATCATTAGACCTCTTCTTTATGACCTAAAACAATCATAGAAGCTAAAAATAGTGATAAAAGCATAGCAACAGATAAAAGCATTAATGAATCATTTATTTGATCATATATAACAACATTTACACCAATATCTGAGAGTTTTTCTAAAATATATGAATCTTGTGATAAGTATGAGAATAGTCCAAATACAATAATAGTAGCTATAACAGCATCTGTTATGGCTAATCTAAATAAAATTGCAGATCTTAACCATACAGGTGCACCAAATAGCCCCATAATACTCATTCTTTCACTATGTTGGTATTGCCAAATTTTAAGTTCTTTAAATATTAAAAGTGTTGTTACAACTAAAATAGTTATTGCAAAAATAGATATTACATTTTTAAATAAAAGTAGCATTTTATATGTATTATCATGATTATGAGAAAAATCTTCAACTTTTGTAATCCCATTATCAGCTAATAAATTTTTTGTTAATCTTTTCACCTCTTTAGGTGTTGGAAATTTATTAAGATGAAGCTTATAAAATTTTGGAAGTGTAATTTTTAAGAGTTCTATATTTTTACTGTCCATTGATTTATCTAATCTTTTTATTACTCCATCTGGTTCAAGTTTTTCTACATCAGATATAAGAATATCAAAACTTAACAAGTCTTCCTTTGAAATACTTTTTTGACTAACTGCTATTACAGAATAATTATTTGCAAGATTTTCTTTATAAGCATCAATAGAGCGATCTACAATGATAAATATTTGCAAAGAAAACAATATACTTAAAAGAGCTATTATAAGGGAAAAATGATTTTTAACTGATTTCATGAATAGTTCCATACTCTATTTTTAGATGTCTATATTCTGTATTTATACTTTCTGGTATATGGTGAGTAACTACTATGACGGTAGTATTAAGTTGTTTTTTTGCACCTTCAAGCAAGTTCCATATAAGATTTGAAGAATAATCATCAAGGTTACCAGTAGGTTCATCAGCTAAAATAAGTATGGGATTATGTGCTAATGCTCTAGCCATAGCAGCTCGTTGTTGCTCACCACCACTTAGTTCAGGTGGATATTTATTTGATTGATGTTTTAATCTTACATGTTTTAACAGAGAATCAACTTGATTTATACTTACATTTTTTTCATAGCCATTTATTAGAAGTGGTAGCATGATATTTTTTTCAATATTCCACTCTTTGATTAATTTATAATCTTGAAATACTATCCCTATATGGCGTCTTAAAAAGTTTAATTTAGATTTTGAGACGCCATTTAGTTCAACACCACCAACAATTAAACTACCTTCTTTTGGCTTTAAAGCACCAAAAAGAGATTTTAAAAGAGTTGATTTTCCACTACCACTAGCCCCAGTAATAAAAACAAAGTCTCCAGTATTTATAGAAAAATCCGCTTTATTAATTATAGTTTCATTATTAGAATAACCTAGTGATAGATTATTTGAACTTATAACTTTATCCATTTAAAATACTTTCTAAATATTTATGTGCATTTAGATTACTTTTTGATTTTAAAGGATTAGATGGATAGTATGTTGTAGTATTTTTACTTAAAACAACATATAGATGCTCAGGTCTGTCAAAACTACCCATAGATATACGAATCATAGCTCCATTTTCCATTAGATATACTCTTTCAAAATGGATAAATCCAGAATCGAATTTTTTTGTTTGATTGTGTAGTTTTAAAATACTTTCTCTATTTATATTTTGTTTTTTAAATTCAAAATTACCAACTAATTCATTGTTTTTAGAAATTTCCTCATTTATCATAGTTACATCATAAATGTTTTTTTCCATCTTTTTCCATCTATCTTCATATTTAGAACTTATGGCTATATCTTTATTTTTGTTTATATGTAAAACAGTTTTGTTAAAAGCAATAAAAGTTTCATAAGAGTATGCGTAATAATTTTCACTATCTGTACGAAGTTCTAACCGACCATCTATTTTTAAAACTCTTCTTGATTCTTCTATAAATGATGTTGATATAACTCTACGATGTGGCTTTTTATCCCAAGGTACTGGAAAATGGACAAATATTTTACCAACTATATTTGATGGTACTAATTCTAAAAAAAGTCTTGCATCATAATCAAGTACAAGCAAATTATCTATTTTTTGGATAGTGATTTGTTTTAAGACTTGTTCTATTGATGGACGATGAATCTCTATACCTATAAATAAAATATCTGGATTATTAACAGCTTGATGCAATAGATGCCTACCAGAACCAAATCCAACTTCAATGTTTATCTCTTTATCTTTAGGAAAATTCTCAGAAAAGTATTCTATTTTTTTAAGTGCAGTCACTTCTTCAAGATGTATATTCTTTTGAGTTGTTGGAACATTTGATGATAGAATATTTAATCCAGCTAATGAAGCATAAGAAAGGAGTGCCCGATGCACATTATGAATAGAAGCAGGGCGAGTTAATTTGTCAGTTTTTAATAATGTTTTATTTTCATCTTCCCTTACAAGTAAGAAAAATTTATCATCTTCTACTGTTACAGAGATTAGTTTTTCTTCAGTATGATTTATATTTGAACAAATAAAATTAAATGAAATATCATCATTAACCTGAGGAAATTCTATCTCTTTAAATTTTTCTATATGTAAATGTGGCATTAAATCTCGCTTAAGTCTAAATTTTCAATAGGTATTATTACATCTTTATTTGGCATAGGTTTAGGTGGAACTTCTTCAATTTTTAAACCTGTTTTTACTTCAGTAACTTGCTTTTGGATAACTGGAACTTTAATTTCAACTTCTAAGCTAGGTTCTGATTGTAGTCCATGTTTATCTACTGAAATTACTTGATAATGATAAACAACTTTAGATTCTATACTAGTATCTATAAATGAATTATTAGTTATACCTTCAAAATCATCTTGAAAAGCATCAAGCCAACCTTTTTTATATTTTTTCTTTACAAGATAGCTTGTTGCCCTTGAATCCATATTTTTCCATGCTAGTTCTATTTGAGAATTTACAATCTTTGCTTTAGTTATAGCTGGTGTTTTTGGTATAGGGAGAGTTGAACCTTGTCTAGCAATTTTTTGATGGATACTTTCAAGTAAATCTTTATCTACTACACTTACTTTATAAAAATATTGCTTACCATTTTCATTTATATTGTCAATAAAGTGGTTGTTGTGTAAAGTTGCTATTAAATCAAGTTTACCATCTGCTGTATCTGCTCTATAAAGGTGATATAAGCCCAAATCTTTTGCATCTGCTTTATCCCAATTTAACTCAATAACCTTAGGTAAATCAGTTGTAACGATTAAGTTTGTGATACTTTTAGGTAGTGGTTTTGTAATAACTTTTAGCTCTTGAGATGGAGCTGAAATTATATCGTCATAAGTTTCAACTCGGACACGATATGTGTATATATAATTATCTTTTAAATCTTCATTAATATATTCAGCACTAAGTCGTCCATCAACTTTTGCAAGAACTTCCCACTCATCTTTTTCTAGTGTTTTTCTTTCTATTATATATCTTATTACTTTTTTATTAGTATGTGGTCGCCATATTATTTTAGCAGTACGAGGCATCCCCTCAACACTATGTATCCAAGATACTGAATCAAGTACAGGAAGTGAACTAACTGATATACCATCACTTAAAATAGATTCATGTGTATCACTAAAAGTTTTAAAATAATATGTATAATTATGCCCTGGTTTTACATTTTTATCTATATAGTGAGTTGCAAAACGGTTTTCAATAGTATCATAATGATTACTACTCTTCTCATCACTGCTACTTCTAAAAACATATACACCACTAACTCTAGCATCTAGAATATTTTTATATTCAAATGCAATGGTTTTCATACTAGTTTTTACACCATTTTTCGTTAATTCAATTTTAGGAAGAGTAGGGTCAAGAATATCTTCTTTTGCACTAGTTACTCCTTCTGAATTACTATTAGGTGTTGCTGAAGTGGATGACGCTCCGCAACCACTAAGAATCAGTATTGAAACTGTGTAAAATATTATCAGTATCGATAGTTTCATTTATTTTCTCCATATCAAATTTTTTAGTTATATATTCTTTTAGTACTCCATCAACATTCGCTTTAAAAAAAAGTTTTTCTTTAGAAGTAGGATGAATAAAATATATTATGTAAGCATGAAGCAAAATTCGTTCCGACTTCTCTTGTTTAGGTGTTTGTGCGTATATATGATCACCTATAATATGTCGATTTAGGCTTTCTAAATGAACACGAATTTGGTGAGTTCGACCTGTGAAAAGTTTACATGCTATTAATTGATTTTTTTCATCTTTACTGAATAATAGTGATTTAAACATTGTTTTAGCAGATTTACCATCGTCTAAACAAGCCATTTTAAGTCTATTATGTGGTGAACGCTTGATTGGTTTATCTATTATTGTTATATCATCTTTCAAAGGTGGATTTACAACTGCTAGATAATATCTACCCATACTTTTATCTTGTAATTGTTGTGATAAGAACTCATGTGCTTCATTTGTTTTAGCAATAACCATCGTTCCGCTTGTACCTTTATCCAAACGATGTACAATTCCATGTCTCTCTTCTCCACTGATAGTTGAGAGTCTAATCCCTTTATGTTTTAGCCAATCAACTAGAGTAGCTTCTTTTACACTAGGAGCAGGGTGAACCGTAACACCACTTGGTTTATTTATAACTAATAAATCTTCATCTTCGTAAAGAATCTCTACATCAAAATCTACATCTAATGCTTTTTCAGCTTTTGCTTCTGGAAATTCGACCATTATATTTTGCCCAATTTTAAGCTTTACTCCAGGTCTAGCAACTAATTTTTTATCTATATATACATATTTTTGTTTAATTAATTGTGCTATTTGTGAACGAGTTTGTCCTATTTGATTAGATAAAAATTTATCCAATCTTTCTTGTGTATCACAAATATAGTTTTTTATTTCTTTCATTTATACCCTTTTATGTTAAAATCCTAAAAAAATGGAGTTATTTATATGTTGAGATTTGATAAGCGTATTTTAGCACAATTTGATTTTGTTTCTATTATATTAATAATTCCACTTGTGATAACTTCACATTGGCTTATAAATGAAGCAGTTCCTGCTCTTGCTCAAAAGCAAGTTGCTTATATTGGTTTTGCAACTTTTGCATTTATATTTGTTTTTTTATTACCTATAAGAAGAATGAGTTGGCTTATACCTTTAGTTTATTGGTTAAATATAGGTTTATTATTAGCTGTTGAGTTTTTTGGACATGCTAGACTTGGTGCGCAAAGATGGATTGAAATACCATTTGTAAATGCAACAATTCAACCATCTGAATTTGTAAAACCAGCATTAATTTTAATGCTTGCTTATCTAATACATAAAAAACCACCACCTCGTGATGGCTATGGAATTAAAGATTTTTTGAAAATTAGTTTTTATATTCTTTTACCATTTTTTTTAATAGCAAAGGAACCAGATTTAGGAACAGCTTTAGTTCTTCTTTTTATTGGATATGGAGTTTTATTTTTTATAGGGGTATATTGGAAAATTTGGGCTGCTATAATTACTATAATATTACTTGCTTCTCCATTGGTATATCAATTTGCATTGCATGATTATCAAAAAATAAGAATAAAAGATTTTTTAAGTGAAAAGCCATCGTATCATGTACAGCAATCAGTTATAGCAATAGGCTCTGGTGGTTTGACAGGAAAAGATAAAGATGAAGCAACTCAAACTCAAATGAAATTTCTGCCGATTGCTACAAGTGATTTTATATTTGCTTTTTTAGTTGAAAGGACAGGTTTCCTTGGTTCGTTAGGAATTATACTTATTTATGTTATGCTTATTTTGCATTTGCTTAGTTTAAGTATTTTCAATAATGATTACTATATAAAAGTAGTTACTATAGCTATATCTTTTATGATATTTATATATATGGGTATAAATATATCTATGACTATAGGCTATGCACCAGTAGTCGGTGTACCATTACCCATGTTTAGTTATGGTGGAAGTAGTTTTTTAAATTTTATAATTTTATTTGCAATCATGCAAAATCTTATAACTTTTAGATATAAAGATATGTATGATGTCCGTGGAACTAAAAGTTTTCTTTAAACTTTTTTAGCCCCACATAATATTCTATTATTACCTTTATCATTCGCATATACAACTTGGTATCTATTATTCTCTAACTCTTTATATTCATTACCAATTGTTTTAATGCTTATATTCTGGTTTACAATTCGGATATTTTGTATAGCATCTTCTAAGAAGTAAAATGCCATCCCTTTATCATTGCTATCAAATAGATATGCTTCCTTAGTTGTATTTCCAAAGGTAACTATAATTTTAACAGGTGGAGAGATTACACTTCTATCGACAATTCTTTGATTTAAAACTGCTTGAAAACCATCACTTAATGCTTTTAAGTCTATACTTTCACCCATTATATCAATAACTGATTTATTGAACATTTTTGAATTATTTAATGTTGCATTAGAATATTCATTTATTTGATTTAGTCCTAAAAACACTTGTTTTAATTGTTCTAGTTGAGTATCAAATTTATCTTGAAAGTTATTTATTGAATCAACTGTACTAGTTAGAGTGTCATCAATTGAATCAAAATTTTCTTCTAGTTGATCTGATTTATCTCTAAGTTCACCAAATATCTCTTTAGTTGATTCTGCATCTTTTGTCGCAATACCTATGCTTTGTTCAATTGAATTTATAACACCTTTTATCTCTATAGCACTTTGTTGAGATTTTTCTGCAAGCTTTCTAACTTCATCAGCAACTACAGCAAAGCCTCTACCATGTTCACCAGCACGGGCAGCTTCTATTGCAGCATTTAATGCAAGTAAATTGGTTTGATCAGATATATCAGAAATTGCACCTATTGCAGTTGAAACTTCTTGTGAAAGAGTTTTTAGTCCATTTATAGAGTTTACTGTTACTTCAATTGATTCATAAACTTTATCTATACTATTCGTATTAGATTCGAGTACAGTTTTACCATTGTTTACACTTTGTATAGAATTTTGAGAATCATTTTTTAAATCATTCATTTGTGATAATAAATCTTCATTTGAATTACTCACAGTATTTATAGAGTTAAGTGCTTCTCCAACAACAACATTTTGCTCATTTACTAATTCTGAATTTTCAGCTACTTTCACAGATGCGTAAGAAGCATTAAATGTGATCTCTTTTGATTTATCTACTACATTTTGAATAATTGGTCTAAGAGCATCTGCTGTCTTTTTAAGGTGTCTAATAACTCTATCTATCTCATTATTACTAGACCCACTTTTTGTAAGTTCACCTTTTATTTCATTATCTAAAACAAATTCACCATTTTCAATTTTAAAGATTATTGCTAAAACTTTTTGAACTCTTTTTGATATTTCATAATAGAAAAATATTTGTATTACTACTAAAACAAGAAAAATATTTAAAAACCAGTTTAAAGCCATTATAAAAATATTGTTATCTAATACCTCATGGTAATCTACTAAATTTATTTTTACATCTTCAACAGCTATAATTTTACCAGTAACCCATGTTGGGTGACAACTTTTACATCTCTCTTCAGCTTCAATAGGTCTTGTTAGAAGATAGAAATCTTTACCATTATCGACTACAAACTTTTCTTTTTGTTTTATATCTCTATTTTTATCAAAGTAATCAATTAAATCTTCTTCATATTGGGTAGCCTTATTTCTTTCAAGCATAGGGCTATGAGAAGCTTGTTTAAAAAAAACTTTTCCTTCTGATACTTCTGTAAATCTTTTGAAAACTTCATTTTGAATTACTTGAGGAACTTCTTGAGATTCTCCAGCAAATGCAATATCTGAATTATCACCACCAAAGAATTTTTTATTTCTACTTTCAAGTAAAACATCTGCAAAATTTAAAATAGATTCAGCTTTAGTTTTTAAGTTTTTTTCATATTGTATTTTATTTTCGTTATAAAGTTTCCAATATGCCGATGATGTGACAATCATTAAAGTTAAGAAAATTAAAAATGAGAAAGCCGTACTGATTTTAAAGTATCTAAGTAATTTGAACATTAGTATAATCCATGTGTTTTATTTTAAACAATATTATATATAGTCTAAGATTAGAGCTTTGTTAACTTAGGTATCTTTATGAAGATAAAGATAAAGATAATGAATTGTAAATGAAAGGATAAAATATTTAGGGAATGGTGGGCACTACTGGACTCGAACCAGTGACATCTACCTTGTAAGGGTAGCGCTCTACCAACTGAGCTAAGCGCCCTAAATAAAAGTTTAATATATGGCGCGGTGGACGAGACTCGAACTCGCGACCCCCTGCGTGACAGGCAGGTATTCTAACCAACTGAACTACCACCGCGTATATAAATAATTGTAACACCAAATTTTGGCGACCCCTAAAGGATTTGAACCTCTGTTCCTATCATGAAGTGATAGTGTCCTTGGCCACTAGACGAAAGGGTCACTGTCTTTCATAAACGAAAGGTTTTTAACATAAATGGTGGGCACTACTGGACTCGAACCAGTGACATCTACCTTGTAAGGGTAGCGCTCTACCAACTGAGCTAAGCGCCCATATAAATATAAAATCAAAATGGCGCGGTGGACGAGACTCGAACTCGCGACCCCCTGCGTGACAGGCAGGTATTCTAACCAACTGAACTACCACCGCAATTTTAACTTATTCTTTGTAAAAAATTCTCTCGGATACTCTAGTATTCCTCGTTCACTTTTTCCCAAGACTAAGAGAAAGATTTGATTCTATTTTTAAAATGGTGTCCTGTGATGGATTCGAACCATCGGCCACATCATTAAAAGTGACGTGCTCTACCAGCTGAGCTAACAAGACGATTGCCTCTTATTGTTAAGAGGTCGAAATTATAGGGAAATTATTTTATAATGTCAAGAGATTTTTAACAAATTTACAAATTTATTGAAAAAAACATCTCCTTATCCATTAGAAGAAGCATTTTTATAGCATATAAAACGCTTTGATATTGTACATAGTTTCTATCACCATTTAGATTTAGTCTAACTTCTTTATGTTTACTTTCATTTCTAATACCAATATAAACAGTTCCAACTGGTTTGCTTTTAGTCGCACCCCCATCACCAGCTATACCACTTATTGATATAGCAAAGTTAGCATGACTTACATCTAACGCACCTTCACTCATTTGTTCTACAACTATTTCACTAACTACACCATATTCCTCTATTAGTTTTCCCTTAACAGCTAACCAGTTTTCTTTTAAATTATTTGAATAGGTAATTAGTGAACCATCTAAAATTTTAGATGCACCATTTTCTTTTGTAAAATAGTAACTAAGTAATCCACCAGTGCAACTCTCTGCGAAGGAGATTTTTTTATTATTTTTTGAAAGTGTATCTATTATATAAGAGATTAGATTTGTACTAGCTATTATTTTTTTTGATAGAAGTTTTTTTGAAGAGTGTATAAATTTTGAAATATCACCAAACTTTTTACTAGTTATATCAATAATTAGCCATCCATCAATAATCTGGATAATATCTATAGTTACATCATAAGTTTGTGCAATTGGTTGTAAAAGTAGCATAGCACTCTCTTTATCTTCATCAAAGATATGTATTTTTGCATTAGTATTTTTATTTTGAAGTAGAATATCTGGCATCTTTTGCATTTCATCTATTCTTATAACATTAGTTTGAGAGTTTTGATACTCTAGTAAATAGCTTCCATCTTCAAAAATTCCACACTTTTGAGGAATCAGCATATTTTCTTTTAAAATCTGATTATCACTAGTTGCTGTACATATTAATTTTCCTATTGTTGAAAAATTTTGTTTTGTAGTGATAATTATGATTTTTTTAGAGCTATTTAATTCTTTTTCTAAATATAAAAATAATGCATTATCACTCTCTTTGAAGTATGTTATGGAGTCAATAAAGTCGAACTTTTGTTCAACTTTTCTTAAAATATATTCTTTTAATGATTTATTATAGATAAATTTATTTCCTATATATATAAGATGCAGTTTCATAAAAGTGTAACCCTTTTTGTAGTGATTTATTTAGTGGCATTATATCAAGTTTAACTACCTTTAAACACAGTGTAGATATAATGCAAAGTTTTTATAAACTATTTATAACTAGGATTTTACACAAATGGACTACAAAGAAACATTACTTTTACCTACAACTAGCTTTGCTATGAGAGGTAACCTGATAAACAATGAACCTAAGAAATACGCTTCTTGGGATGAGAATAAAATTTACGAAAAGATGAAAAAAAATCGTAAAGATGCTGAAAGTTTTACACTTCATGATGGACCCCCTTATGCAAATGGTCATACCCATATAGGTCATGCTTTAAACAAAGTTCTTAAAGATATTATTATTAAACATAATTACTTTAATGGTAAATCTGTTCGTTTTACTCCAGGTTGGGATTGTCATGGTCTTCCAATTGAGCAACAAGTTGAAAAAAAGCTTGGTGGAAAAAAGAAGAAAGAGGAATTAGAAGTTTCTAAAGTTCGCCAACTTTGTCGTGATCATGCTGCTAAGTTTGTAGATATTCAAAAAGAAGAGTTTAAAAAACTTGGTATTTTAGCTGATTGGGAAAACCCTTATATTACTATGGATTTTAAATTTGAAGCAAATATTTATCGTACACTTTGTAATGTTGCAAAAAAAGGTCTTTTAGTTGAGAGAAGTAAGCCAGTATATTGGTCATGGGCTGAAAGAACGGCACTAGCTGAAGCAGAAGTTGAATATGAAGATAAAGAATCTCACTCTATCTATGTAGCATTTGAACTAAGTGATGAAGCGAAAGTAAAAGCATCACTAAGTGGTAAAGCTAGTTTAGTTATTTGGACAACTACACCATGGACACTTCCTTCAAATACTGGTATATCTTTACACCCAGAAGAGAAATATGTTTTAACTACTGATGGATATATTGTAGCAAAAGCTTTATTTGAATCATTATTAGAGTTAGGTGTTGTTAAGGGTGAGATAGCACAAGAGATAGATTCTAAACTTTTTGAAAATCAAGTAGCTACAAATCCATTAAATGGAAGAAGTTCTAAAATAGTTCTTGGTGACCATGTTCTTATGGACAGTGGTACTGGTGGTGTTCACACCGCTCCAGGGCATGGTGAAGATGATTACCGTGTAGGACTAAAGTATGACCTTGAAGTTGTTATGCCAGTAGATGAAACAGGGTGTTTTGATGAAACTGTAATTCGTGAATCTTTACTTCCAAACCCTGAAGAGTTTGTTGGTAAGCTTATCTTTAAATGTAATGATAGAATTTTAGAACTTTTAGGTGATGCCCTTCTTTATGATACTAAGTTTACTCACTCATATCCACATTGTTGGAGAAGTCATACTCCACTAATTTTCCGTGCGACTAAACAATGGTTTATCTCTGTAGATGAAAAGCCAGAAAATGAAGATAGAACTTTGAGAAATATTGCTATGGATGAAGTTGAAAAAACTCTATTTTTTCCAAAAAGTGGAAAAAATCGTTTAAACTCTATGGTAGAAAATCGTCCTGATTGGTGTATATCTCGTCAAAGAGATTGGGGTGTGCCTATCGCATTTTTTAGAAATAAAGAAACAGGTGAAGTTCTTTTAGATGAAAAAGTTTTAAACTATACAGCTATGATTTTTGAGATGCAAGGTAGTGATGCTTGGTACAGTATGGATACAAAAGATTTACTTTATCCTGGTGCTGGTGTGAGTGCTGATGAAGTTGAAAAAGTAACTGATATTTTAGATGTATGGTTTGATAGTGGTTCAACTTGGTATAGTGTTTTAAAGTCTCGTAACTATGATGCAGGTAAATATCAAGCAGATTTATATGTAGAGGGTTCAGATCAGCATCGTGGATGGTTTCAATCATCTATGTTTCTAAGTTCAGCAGTTGAACATCAAGCACCTTATAAAGCAGTTTTAACTCACGGTTTTACAGTTGATGCTAAGGGTGAAAAAATGAGTAAATCTAAGGGTAATGTTGTAGCACCTGATAAGATTTTAAAACAATATGGCTCAGAAATACTTCGTCTTTGGGTGGCTTCTAGTGATTATCAAGGTGATTTGAAAATATCTGATGGCATCTTAAAACAAACTGCTGAAAGCTATAGAAAATTAAGAAATACATTTAGATTTTTACTTGCAAATATTAATGACCTTGATAGTTTAACTCCTATGACTGATATGGGTGAACTTGATAAGTGGATTTTAAGTGAAGCTAAAAAAGTTTTTGATGAAGTTCATAACTCTTTTTCTAACTATGATTTCGTAAATGGTATGAATACTTTAAATAACTTTATAGCAAATGAGTTAAGTGGAATCTATATGGATATAACTAAAGATAGACTTTACTGTGATGCTTTAGATGATAACCATCGTAGAGCAAGTCAAAGTGCTATGGCTATAATAGCAAAAACACTTTTAACTTTAATGGCTCCAGTTTTAACTTATACTTGTGATGAAATTGTAGATAATGCACCTGCTATTATAAAAGGTGATGCAAATGATATTTTTGATTTTGTATATACTTCTATAGAAAACATTGAAAGTTCTTTTAGTTGTGAATATATGAAGCAAGCAAGATTTGGTTTTGGTAGTGCGATAGATGGACTTAAAAAAGATAAAACTATAAAAAGTACACTTGAATTAATTATTTGTACTGATTCTAAAACTGTTCTTGATTTAGATAAAACTGAGGCAGAAGATTGGTTTGTTGTTTCTGGTGTAAGTTCTGAAAAGTCAGATGAAGAACTTGGAAAATTTAAAATAGAAGATGATGAATTTATCATTTATAAAGCAACACAAGCTAAATGTCCTAGATGTTGGAAATTTAACTCAACTAATGAAGAGTCAACTTGTGAAAGATGTTCAGAGGTATTAGGTGCCTAATTTTTCAGAGCCAGTTAGCATAACATTTATAGCACTAAGTATTGGTGCTATATTTGCTTTTGTCGCTCTAGGGATAGTATTAGTTAAAAAATTCAGATAGATGATTACTCCTGAAATAATAGTTATAGCTTTAAATCTTTCAATGCTTTCTTTTTCATATTTTTGGTTTTTTCCTCGAATAGCTGGTACTGATGCGATGAAACTATCGAAGTATGACTTGATTTCTTCCATAGTTGCTCTTAGTATTTCTGCTATCTTTTTTTACGATACAAATATAGAATTTGATGCTATGTTTTTTACTTTAGATTGGTTTTGGTTTACCTTACTTTCCTTTTTTGTATTGGAGATACCATTTGCACTTTGGTACTTTAAAAAAAATGGTATGTTAAATATAAAATAAACTCAATTCGATATAATACAAAAAATAATTTTATAGATAGGAAAATTTGTGATTACTCTAAAAGAAGCTCTAAAATTAAGTAAAGAAGAATTAGCAAAATTTAAAGATGATTTAAAAGTAAAAATCGAAGCTAACCCTGAACTAAATGCTTACATAGATATAAATAATGTAGGCGATGGTGTGCCTATTGCTATCAAAGATAATATTCAAGTAAAAAATTGGTCAGTTACATCAGCATCAAATATACTGCAAGGTTATATATCACCTTATAATGCAACTGTTATAAATAAACTAACAGAAGCTGGTTTATCCCCTTTTGGTCGTACAAATATGGATGAATTTGCTATGGGAAGTACAACTGAGTCAAGCTTTTATGGTAAAACTCAAAATCCTCATAACAAAGATTGTGTACCAGGTGGAAGTAGTGGTGGAAGCGCTGCTGCTGTTGGTGCTGGTCTAGCTATTGCTGCACTAGGTTCTGATACTGGTGGTTCTATCCGCCAGCCTGCTGCATTTTGTGGTATTGTAGGGATGAAGCCAACTTATGGTCGTGTATCTCGCTATGGTTTAGGTGCTTATGCATCTAGTCTTGACCAGATTGGTCCAATGACGCAAACTGTTGAAGATGCTGCGATTTTATACGATATTATTAGCGGACATGATGAAAAAGATTCAACATCAGTAGAAATGAATGATAAAGTTTCAGATAAACTTGATTCTTCTAAAAAACTTCGTATTGCTGTATTACCAAAGCATATTGAAGATGCAAGTACATCAGTAAAAGATGCTTATAAAAAAGCTATAGAAGCTTTAAAAGCACAAGGTCATGAGATAGTTGAAAAAGAACTTATGGATGCAAAATTTGACATCTCAGCTTACTATATCACAGCAACTGCTGAAGCAGCTACAAATTTAGCAAGATATGATGGTATTAGGTATGGTAACCGTGTAGAGGGTAAAAATCTTGAAGATACTTTTATCAAAACTAGAAGTAATGGTTTTGGAGATGAAGTAAAAAGAAGAATTATGCTTGGAAATTTTGTTTTGAGTAGTGGTTTTTATGAAGCTTACTATGTAAAAGCACAAAAAACAAGACACTTGATAAAAGATCAATATGATAAAATTTTTAGTGATGTTGATTTGATTTTATCACCAATTGCCCCAAATACTGCACCAAAATTTGGAGAATTAGAAAATCCAATGGATATGTACTTAAGTGATTTATACTCTATAAGTGTAAATCTTGCAGGTCTTCCAGCTATCTCTCTACCTATCTCTAAAAGTGAAGCAAAAGATGGTCAATGTAGTATGCCAGTAGGACTACAACTAATAGCAAATGCTTATGATGAACAAACACTATTTAATGGTGCATTAAGCTTAGAAAAACAAATAAACTACCAAGGATAACTATGAACATTCGTAAACAAGCACTTACATTTGAAGATGTACTTCTAATTCCAAAATACTCTGAAGTTTTACCAAAAGAGGTTTCTCTTGAAACAAAACTTACTAAAAATATTACACTAAAAATTCCTATGGTTTCAGCCGCTATGGATACAGTAACTGAATACCGTGCAGCTATCGCTATGGCTAGACTCGGAGGTATTGGGATTATCCATAAAAATATGGATGTTGAAGCTCAATCTAAACAAGTTAAAAAAGTTAAAAAATCTGAAAGTGGAATTATTATAGATCCTATTTTTGTTCATCCAGACGCTACGCTAGCTGATGCAGAAGCACTAATGAGTGAATATAAAATATCTGGTGTTCCAGTGGTAGATGGTCATAATAAACTTTTAGGAATTTTAACAAATCGTGATATGAGATTTGAGAAAGATATGAGAAAACTTGCTTCTGAAGTTATGACAAAAATGCCACTTATTACAGCTGAAAAAGGTATCTCACTTGATGATGCAGCCGATATTATGCATCAGCATAAAATAGAAAAATTACCTATTATTGATAAAGATGGTTTCTTAAAAGGTCTTATCACTATCAAAGACATTAAAAAGCGTATAGAATATCCAAACTCAAATAAAGATAAATTTGGTCGTTTAGTTGTTGGTGCTGCTATTGGTGTTGGTCAAATGGATAGAGCAAAAGCTTTAGTAGATGCTGGTGTTGATGTTTTAGTTCTTGATTCTGCTCATGGTCATTCAAAAGGTATTTTAGATACGGTAAAAAATATAAAAGCGACTTTAGATGTTGATGTTATAGCTGGAAATATTGCAACTGGAGAAGCAGTTGAATCACTTATAGAAGCTGGAGCAGATGCAGTTAAAGTTGGAATAGGACCTGGTTCTATTTGTACTACAAGAATAGTAGCGGGCGTCGGTGTACCTCAGATTTCTGCGATAGATGAATGTGCTCAAGTTGCTAGAAAATATGGCGTACCTATTATCGCTGATGGTGGTTTAAAGTACTCTGGTGATTTATCAAAAGCACTAGCAGTTGGTGCTTCATGTGTAATGGCTGGGTCAATGCTAGCTGGAACAGAAGAAAGCCCAGGGGATACTATCATGTACCAAGGGAGACAATATAAATCATACCGTGGTATGGGTAGTATTGGAGCTATGCAAAAAGGTTCAAATGATAGATATTTTCAAGAGGGAACAGCTGCCGATAAATTAGTACCAGAAGGTATAGAAGGTCGTGTTCCATTTCGTGGAAGCATTGCAGGGATAGTTCATCAAATGATGGGTGGACTTCGTGCATCTATGGGATACTGTGGAAGTAAAGATATAGCAACTTTTTGGGAAAAAGCTGAATTTGTTCAGATTACAAGTGCTGGACTTCGTGAAAGTCATGTTCACGATGTTACTATAACCCAAGAAGCACCTAATTATCATTCATAATTTTGTATTGCATAATGAGCTAAGCCCATTATGCTCTCGCTAAATTCGCGAGAAATACTAAAGCTTGCCTCTTTAAAAGAGGCAAATTTTATTTTTTAAAGGCTCTTTATTTTGAATGAAATTAGATATGCTGGTTTTTGGATTCGTTTTTTAGCTTCATTTTTTGATACTCTCTTTTTAGCTGTTCCTGTTGGGGTAGTTATTTATATATTTAGTGGTGGCAATTGGTTTGACTTTGCACAGTACCAACAAAATATGCAAGCAGCAATGGCTGGAAATGCATCACTTGCTTTAAATAACTCACCCCAAATGTCTATAAAATGGGAATTACTTTTTGAAGTATCCGTTTTAGTAGTTACTATAATCTTTTGGAGAAAATGGCGAGGAGCTACTCCTGGTAAAAGATTTGTAAATATCAAGATAGTAGATGCAAAAACATTTCAAGATATTGACAACAAACAAGCTATTACTCGTTCTATAGGTTATATAGCTTCTACATTTATTTTTCTTATTGGCTTCCTTATGGTTGCTTTTAGAAAAGACAAACGCTCACTTCATGACCTTTTAGCTGATACTTGTGTTATCTATGAAAATTAATACAATAAGAAGGTGTTTATATGCTTAAATTATTAATACAAAAAGCAGTTTTATTATCAATATTAAGTGTATCAGTATTTGCTAATATTTCTATTACGAAAGTAAAATATGAGGGTGGTATTTCGTTATTTGGAAAAGTGGCTGAAGCTGATATAGTGTTAGAAGAAGATTTGAATAAAAGCACTTATAAGATGATAATAACAGCATCTAGTATAGGGGTAGTAAAAGCTTTAACTTCAAATAGGGAAGATATTTTTATAAGTGAGGGGAAAGTTAAAGATGGTGTATATATTCCATATAAATTTACTAAAATAGTTACAAAAAATGATTATATAAAAAAGACCATATATACATTTGACTATAAATCTTCTCAGGTTTTAAAAGAAACACACAAGGAAGAGATGGTTGATGATAGTAGTTATGATATTATCAAATTAGAATTAATTTCTAAACAAAAACTTGTTAAATCAAATGATAGTGAATATATTAAGTTAAGAAAAAATGATTATGTTAGTATGTTTTTAAATTTAAGTGTAAATAATCTTGAAAATGGAGCTATAGGCTATATAGATCAAAAAGATTCAGATGATGTTATGCTTATAAGTAAAACTATGTTTGAAGTTAGTAAGCATGATGGGGATGAACTATATCGTATCAGTTTTTCTAAAGATGAAAGTATGTTTTTTGAAAAAGCGGTTGCTATAGACATAGCATTTTATGGTGATGCATATCTCCAAAAAATCTCAGAAGAGAAAATAAAAAATTAATAAGGAAATTATAATGGATTTACAAACTGTAGCACTTCATGCAGGTTATAAAAAAGACTCTCAGGGGACTATGGCAGTTCCTATTTATCAAACAACAGCTTATGAATTTCGTGATGTAGAGCATGCTGCAAATCTATTTGCACTTAAAGAACTTGGAAATATCTATACACGATTAAATAACCCTACTACCGATGTTTTTGAAAAAAGATTTGCTAAGCTTGAGGGTGGTGAAGCTGGACTTGCAACTTCAAGTGGTATGAGTGCTATCTTTTTTGCTATAGTAAATTCTGCTGAAGCTGGTGATAATATAGTTTGTGCAAAACAACTTTATGGTGGAAGTCTTACTCAAACTGCTCACACTTTAAAGCGTTTTGGCATCGAAGCTAGATTTTTTGATGTACACAATCCAGATGCAATTCATGATTTAGTTGATGATAAAACAAAAGTTATCTTTTTTGAATCTTTAACAAATCCGAGTATAGATGTAGCAGATATAGATGCTATAGTTGCAGTAGCTAATAAATATAATATTTTAACAGTAGTAGATAACACAGTAGCTACTCCTGTTTTATGCCGTCCATTAGAAAGAGGTGTAGATATAACAGTCCATAGTGCGTCCAAATACACAACTGGTCAAGGTCTTGCTATAGGTGGTATATTGGTAGAGAGAAAAGGACTCTTAGAAAAACTAAAGGGTAATCCTCGCTATGCTCATTTTAATGAACCAGATGAGTCTTACCATGGTTTAGTATATGTAGATGTACCTTTACCACCATTTACGCTTCGTGCTAGACTTTCGTTACTTCGTGATTTGGGCGCAGTTGTATCACCTTTTAACTCATGGTTATTTATCCAAGGGATAGAAACTTTTGCACTTCGTATGCGTGAACACTCTAAAAATGCATTAGCCCTTGCTACTTTTTTAGAATCACACGAAAAAGTAAAAAAAGTAAATTACCCTGGTTTAAAAAGTAACTCTAACTATAAAAATGCTCAAAAATACTTTGAAGATGGAGCTTGTAGTGGACTTTTGAGTTTTGAAGTAGATACCTTAGAAGAAGCTACTAAGATAGTAGATGCTACAAACTTGTACTCACTAGTAACAAATATAGGTGACTCAAAATCAATCATAACTCACCCAGCATCTACAACGCATCAGCAACTAAGTCAAGAGGAACTAAATGCGTGTGGAGTACCAGCAGGACTTATCCGCATCTCTTGCGGACTTGAGAGTTCAAAAGATTTGATAGAAGATATTAAACAGGCTTTAGACTCTTAAAAGCCATTTTCGATAAAATGTCAAAATGAGTTTAAACCTGCAAACACACACCCAACATTTTACTAATCCTCTTTATTTGGAGAGTGGTCGTATCTTAAAACCTTACGACATTACCTATGAAACATATGGTAGTATAAATGATGATAAAAGTAATGTTATCGTTATTTGTCATGCACTTACTGGTTCGCAACATGCTGCTGGTACTTATGAAGGTGAAAATAAAGCTGGTTGGTGGGATGGTCTTATTGGGTCTGGTAAAACTATAGATACTGATAAATATTTTGTAATCTGTACAAATGTTATCGGTTCATGTTTTGGTTCAACTGGTCCTATGTCTGAACAACCCCCGCATAATGAAGCATACCGTTATAAATTTCCAGTAGTAACCATAAAAGATATGGTAAAGGCTCAAAGAATTTTATTTGATAAACTTGGTATTCATAGAGTTGAAGCTATCGTTGGTGGAAGTATGGGTGGGATGCAAGCTTTACAATTTGCGATTCACTACCCTAACTTTGCAAATAAAATTATAGCACTTGCTACAACTCATGCAACTCAACCTTGGGCTATAGCTTTTAACAAAGTAGCATCTGAATCTATTTTAAAAGACCCAGATTTTAAACAAGGTTATTATGACCCTGAAATTATAAAAGAACAAGGTCTCTCAGGAATGGCAGTTGGTCGCATGGCTGGACATATAAGCTTTTTATCTCATGAGTCTATGGGTAGAAAATTTGGACGAGAGTACAAACGAACAGATGGACTTTATGAACTTTTTGGTAAGTTTCAGATTGAGTCATACTTAGAATACAATGGTTATAATTTTACAAAATGGTTTGACCCATTGGCTTATCTTTATATAACTAAAGCTATAAATATTTATGATTTAAGTCGTGGATTTGATTCATTGGCTGATGCTATGAAAAAAGTAACAGCAAACTTACATCTTATAAGCTTTTCAAATGATTTGCTTTTTAGAAATTTTGAGATGAAAGAGTTAGATGATGTTTTAAATAAAGTAGGTAATAAAAAGCATACTTACATAGATATACCAAGTGATTATGGGCATGATGCTTTTCTCGTAGAACTTGAAAAATTTGAACACTATATAAAGGATGCGTTAGATGGCTAAAGATGATTTTGAAGTGAAATTGGAAAATGCAAAAAAAACATTAGAGGTGCTTATGAACCCAGAAATAACGCTACAAGATAGTGTTAAAGCGTATGAAAAAGGGATGAATGAGTTATCTAAAGCACAAAAGATACTCGAAGATGCACAAATTAAAATTACTGAAATTAAGGGTTGATGATTGAAAGTAGCAGTATTACAACTTAGTTCACAAGGGATGAGTAGTACAAAATTATATAATTATATTCGTATAGCTCATAAGCAAGGTGTAAAACTTTTACTTTTGGGTGAATATATTTTAAACCCTTTTTTTAAAGAGTTAGAAACGCTATCTATAAGTATGATAAAAGAACAAGCTGATTATCAAGTAAAAATGTTAAAAGAACTTTCAGCTACATATAAAATAACAATAGTAGTACCACTTGTTATTGTAAAAAAGAAACAACTTTATAAAACAGTTGCAAAATTTGCACCATCTTCTACATCTTACTATCATCAACAATTACTTATAAATTATCCACATTGGAATGAAGAAAAATATTTTGCAAATGAGATAAAAGAGGTTACTTCCCCATTAGTATTTAAAGTAGATGGTTTTAAATTTGCGATTATGACAGGGTTTGAACTTCATTTTGATGAGATATTTGCAGAACTTAAAGATAAAAATATTGACTGTTTATTAGTTCCTAGTGTATCTACTTTTGATTCGTATGAGAGATGGAAAGCACTTATAACTGCTCGTGCATTTACTCAAAATTATTATATTTTAAGAGCCAATCGTATAGGTGAATATACTGAAGGTGATTTTCAATGGAAGTTTTATGGGGATTCACTTTTAGTATCTCCAAATGGGGAGTTATTAGAGCATTTGGGAAATAAAGAGGAGTTAATGATAGTTGATATGAGTCATTCAGAAGTTGTTAGATCACGAAGAATATGGGGTTTTAAAGAGATGATACATAAAAGAGATTTATCATGATGAATTACTTTAATCGTCAAGTTCAACTTTGGGGTGAAGATATTCAAAATCAACTTCTTACAAAAAAGATAGCTATCGTAGGTTCTGGTGGACTTGGTTCATCTTTAGCTTTTGCACTTGGTTCTAGTGGTATTGGTGAGATTCACATGCTAGATTTTGATGAGGTATCACACCATAACATCCACCGTCAAATCGCTTTTAAAGTAGGTGATGAGGGTAAAAATAAAGCGGTTGTAAATTGTGAACTCATAGAGACAAGATGCCCATTTACAAAAGCTATAGCTCATGAATGTGATTTTAAAGCATGGAGTGAGAAAAATATAGAACTTGATTTAATTATAGATGCAACAGATAACTTACCTGTTCGTAGTGATATAAATAGCTATGCTAAAAAAAATAATCTACCATGGATATATGGAAGTGTAGAGGCATTCCATGGGCAGGTTTGTTTTATAGATAAGTCTTCATTTACAGATTCGTTTAAAATATCTGACCACAAACCAGCAGGAATAGCTACCCCTATAGTTATGCATATAGCATCTCTTCAAGCAAATTTAGCACTTAGATATTTAGCAGGTTTAAAAGTTAAAAAAGACTTTTTATATTATCTATTTTTTAATGATGAAGGTGAGTTAGTAACTCAGAAATTTGGATTGCCTAAGGGTTGATTTGATATAATTTGAAAAATTAGGGAGACAAGGGGAAAATCCCCTTGATATATGTCAGTGTAGTATTGGTGTCAATATACACATAAGTAAGATTACGATAGCTAACTTTTCCATAAAATCTCCCTGATAGAATTTAGGAGGACAAAAAAAAAGGTCGAGGCTCATGACTTCCTCGACCTTTTATAAAGCTTTTTGTCGCTCCAATAATTCTATCAGTTACTATCGTAGATTTGATTGTACTTAAAAAAAGTAAATAAGGAAAATTATGAATTTTATACAAACTCGTGGATGTGATGAAAATAAGCCTAAAACTGTATCGTTTTCTGAGGCTATTTTAAGCCCTATAGCTTCTTTTGGTGGTCTTTATGTACCTGAAACTTTACCTGATTTAGGATTAGATTTTTTAAATAAACATCTGAACTCTTCATATAAAGAATTAGCATCAGATATGCTTAGTCGTTTTGAGATAGATATAGATAATGAGACTATCGCTAAAGCACTTGATTTATATGATAAATTTGATGATGCTAAAAACCCTGTTCCTGTTGTAAAAGTAAAAGAAAATTTATTTGTAAGTGAACTTTATCACGGTCCAACTCGTGCATTTAAAGATATGGCTCTTCAACCTTTTGGAGTAGTACTTTCTTCTATAGCACAAAAAAGAGATGAAAACTACCTTATTATGGCTGCTACAAGTGGAGACACAGGTCCTGCAGCATTAGAGACTTTTAAAAATCGTGCTAATGTTCAAGTAGCTTGTCTTTACCCTGATGGTGGAACAAGTGATGTTCAAAGACTTCAGATGGTAACAGAAGATGCAAAAAATCTGAAAGTTATCGGTATAAATGGTGTTTTTGATGATGCTCAAAATGCTCTTAAAGCTTTACTAGCATCAAGAGAGTTCAACTTAGCATTAAAAGAGCAAAATATCTCTCTTTCAGCTGCAAACTCTGTAAACTTTGGTCGTATAATATTTCAAATAATCTACCATATCCATTCTTACCTAGAGTTAGTTCGTCAAGATGCTATCACTATGCAAGAGAAAGTTTATCTTAATGTTCCGAGTGGAAATTTTGGTAATGCTCTTGGTGGTTACTATGCTTGGAAAATGGGTCTGCCTGTTGAAAAAATCATTATCTCTTCAAATGAAAATAATGTTTTAACTAAACTTATTAAAAATGGTAAATATGACTTAAGAGATTCTACTGTTGTAAGTAGTACTTCACCAGCTATGGATATACTTAAATCATCAAATGTTGAAAGAATCCTTTTTGACCTTTTTGGTGCTGAGAGAACAAAAGAGTTGATGAATGATTTAGAAGATAAAAACTGTTATGAACTTACAGGGATGGAGCTTTTAAAATTACAAGAGTGTTTCGATGCTGATTATTGTAATGGTAAAGAGGGTAAAAAGTACATAAAAGAGACATTTGAAAATGATGGTTATTTGATGGATCCACATACTGCAACTTGTATGAAATCTTATGAGACTTGTTCAAACAAAGATATTAAAACTATAGCTTATTCAACTGCTGAGTGGACAAAATTCTCACCTGTAATAGCAAATGCACTTACTGGTGAAAAAGATGCAAAAGATTTAGATGCACTCGCTTCTATATCAAATGTAGCTAAATTAGATATACCTGATATGATAAAAGAGTTATTTACAAAAGAAGTTACTCAAAAAACAATAGTAGAAAAAAATGATATAGGAAAAGAAATTTTAAAATTTATATAATTTTACAACAATAAATAAGGTGTATATAAATAAATTTTGCTTGCTTGCTTTATACACTTTTTAATAAAATAACAGATATAATCCTTTTAATAAATTTAAACAATATTATTTTATGTTTATCAAGGATGGTTCTGTTATGAAAAAAATTATTGGTTATATAAAAAAACAAAATGGTAAGTATAGAGCTGAATCACCAGATGGTGAAGTTAGAGAGTTAAAAGAAAATGAACCTATTTATGAGGGTGATGCAGTTTTTTTTGAAACTGAAAATCAATCAATATCTACAGATAACTTACCAAAAATAGAGATTTTGCTAAATAATGGTAAAGAAGTTAGTTTTTCAGATGACTCATATATTCTTTTTGATAGTAGTGTTTTAAGTGAAGATAAAACTGAAACAGCAACATCAGAAGATATAGTAACAAGAAAAGATTTTGAAACTAGAGAAGCTAATGGTAACAGAGAAAGTAGTGAAAATAGGATTATTGCAAGGGAAGAGATTTCTGCAGTAGAACCAATAGCTACACCTGTAACT
>JAYEHQ010000082.1:0-43135 GCA_034659595.1 Campylobacterota bacterium | reverse complement strand
AACTAACTCCTGAACCTAAAGACGAAGAAAAACCTGAAAACGAAGAAAAACCTAAAGACGAGCCAGCTCCAGCCCAAGCATCCACACCACCTGCTAACATAATAAAATTAGTAGCCTTAGATTCAAATGGTGATCCTATTTTAGATGGAGATGGAAAATATACATTTTCAAATGCATCTACAGAGGGTAGTGATGCTAAGTATATGGCACTAGCATTTTCACCTACAGAGACCACTTTTAAGCCTGAAACAAAACTAGACCCACAAGATGGAACCGTAACTATCTCATTTGCAGATGATACAGCTACAGGTATAGATGCAAATACCACAGCAGATGGTTCACAAGATTTTAACAACTCTACTCAAATAACAGTAGCTTTAGGGCAAGTGATAACTACCTCAACTTTTGATGATTATAAAAGTGATAATGGTGAGGTGTTTAATGTTTCAATAGTTGATAACTCATATTCTGGAACTTATAGCCGTGTTACAACAACTTCTGCAAAAGTTGAAACAACTATTACAGATTCTGCAAGTGATGCAGTGGCAAATGAATCGACAGATACTATATATGTTCAGTTAGATACAAATGCAACTACAGTAGAAGCTACAGATGCAAAACTAATCCATAAACTACATCTTGTTGATAAAGATGGTAATGGTGTTAATTTAGCAGTTGGTGAGAGTATAAGTGTAACTTTAGTTTATAGTTTAGATACAACAGAAGCAGAAGATTTTAGTAGCAAAAATATGTCATTTACTATATCTGGCGATGGTGGGAGTGTCTATGACCTTGAAAATGTTATAGCAGATGACTATATGATAGAGACAAGTGAGGGCTATACACTAAAAATAGCATCTATCTCAGATAACTCTAGTTCTTTTGAAAACATAGCTATAGCAGATACTATAAATGGTGCAAATGCAACAGTTAATGAAGCAACAGGAACTATAACTGATGAAACAGTTGTTTCTGATAAAGATGGAGTTAGTGTAAAACTAGTAGCTACACAATCAGATGGAACGATTATAACAGATGCTGTAACTATAAAAGAGGGAGATACCGCTTACTATAAAGCTATAGTGGTAGATGCATCTGACACTCAAATAACTACAGCAACAGGTAATGTAGATATAACATTTACAGATGATAGTGCAAAAAGAACAGGTATTAGTGCTGAGGGTAAATTAGACTTTACTGGAAATGATGCAACAGTAGCTATAAATACAGTTTTTAGTGCGGTTGCGACTGATGACTATATATCTGACAATAATGAAAAGTTTAATGTTCAAATCACAGATAATACTTATACAGATACAACTACTTATGAAAAAGTAACACATGATACTACCCCAGTAGTAACAACTATAGAGGATGAAGCTATAGCAGATGAAAATGTAGATACAGTTTTTGTAAAGATAGTACATAATGATTCTCAATATGAGGGTATCGCATTAACTCATACGGTATCACTTGTAGATAGTAGTGGAAATGCCTTAACAATACCTAGTGGAAATACTATTACAGTTGATTTATCATATAGTGCTGGTGAACCTACTGATGCTGATTTTAATGGAACAAAAACAACACAAGTAACTTTAACAAATACTAATAGTAGTGTAACTATTTCAAACCTTTCTTTAGATGATTTTATACAAGAGGGAACTGAAACATATACACTTACTATAGATAGTGTAATTGATAATAATAGTGTTTATGAAAAAATAGCGATTGATTCTACTGATAATAGTGTTACAGGTGAAGTTAAAGATGGTGTATATATGGGTACACCTGAAGATAAAGCTGTTGATGAAAATAGTTTTGATGTTACAGATGCAAATACAACTATAACAAATAGTGGTCTTTTAGGTGTAGTAGCAGAAGATGGTGATAATACTTATAGTTTAACTTTTGATGGAAATCCAACTTTTACTTCTAATTATGGAAGTTGTACAGTTTTAAACTCTAACGGTACAGCTATAGAGTATGTTGTTAATGGAGATACTACTACTGCTTATGCAGGAGCTGGAAGAACAGATAGTGACAAAGTATTTGAAATAACTCTAAATAATAATGGGATAAATGGTTCAGATGATAATTATACTTACACACAATACCAAAATATAGACCACCCAGATACAAATTCTGATGATGATATTGTGTTAACATTTGGTTTCAAGTTAAATGATGGAAGTGCTTCTAGCAATACTGCAACTTTTAATGTAACTGTAAATGATTCACTTCCTAGTGGTGCAAATCAAGATATAGTAGTTGATGAAGATGGTACGAAAACCATAGTTATTAGTGATGAGTCTTTTAAAGATGGAAAAATTACTATAAATAGTGGTGTAGGTGGAGATGTAGAGATTGCAAAAGATGCTACATCAAATATTTATGACACAAACTTAGATGATGCTATAGGAACTCTTACAAATAATGGAGATGGTACTTTAACATTTACACCAACTACTAACTATAGTGGTGCTACAAATGGTTTCACTTATGATGTTTTAGATTCAGATGGTGATAGTGCTACTGCGTCAGTTACTCTTAGTGTTACTCCAAAAGCAGATGCACCAATTATAGCTGATGGTGCAAATATCTCTACTAATGAAGATACGGCAGTAGAGATAGACCTGCAAGCACCAACAGTAGGTGATGCTACAGATTTAAATGATGTAGCAGGAAGTGCAGATGGAGATTATCCTGAACTGTTAGGACTTATTTCACTTGATAATATGAATAGTGGTGTTGAGATTTTAAAAGGTGATAATACTCTACTTTGGACAAGTACAGGTACAAGTGATAAAGTATATATCAAATTAAATGATGGAACTCATACTTCTAAAGCCGAAAATAACCAACTTGAAGATGGAACAAGTGTTACTGTTTTAACAATGTCAACAGCAGAGTTTGAAGCATTAAAAGTAAATCCTATCGCTCAAGGTCATAGAGATATAGATGTAAAGATGCATGTAACTGAATATGAGGTAGATTCAAATGGAAATCAATTAGCCGATGCAGATGTAGTTGGAACAAATGGAACAACTACAGATAAAACTTTTCATGTTGAAGTTGAATCAGTTACTGATAATATAAGTTTGGTTTTTGATAGCGATACAGGTGGTGCAAGAAGTTAAACTACAAATGCTGATGATACATTCACAGCAAGTAGTAATTTAACAGAGGGTGCAAGCAATATTATAGATTTAAAAGCTATTTTAGCACCAACAGCTGGAACATCTGTTGATATGGATGGTTCTGAAAGACGCTCATACACAGTTTCAGGTATTCCAGAGGGTACTGTTGTAACTGTTGGTTCTAACTCAGGAACTGTTGCATCTGGAACTACTGAAGTAACTGTAAATTTTTCAGATAATACAGATTCAGACCCAGTATTTACAATGAAATTACCAGAGCAGTATAGTGGAAATATAGATGCGACTATAGAGTTAAAGGTTACAGATTTAGATAGTGATTCATCTCATACACCTGCGACAAATATCGAAACAGTTTATTATAAAGTGGGTGTAAATGGTGCAGCTGATAATGTAACTCTTTCTATTGTACAGCCAAAAGGTAATGAGGATGCTGGTAGAAACGCAGATGGTAGTATAGATGCATCTTCAGCTGAAAATGGTATCCCTATAGAGATAAAAGCAAAATCATCAGATACAGATGGTTCTGAACATTTTAATGTAACTATAGATGATATCCCTGATGATGCATCTATGTATGTTTATGATACAGCAAATACAAATTGGGTAATTGTAAATAAAGATACTGCTAATGTTGGTGATTTGACAATAGTTGATAATGGAGATGCTACTTGGAAAATAACAATAGAAAATTATGATGTATCAGATGGTACATATACAACTAATTATCCAAAGTTTATACCTATTCATAATTCAGATGAAGAAGCAATAGCACTTAAAATATCTGCTGTAACTATAGATGGTACTGATACACAAACTGTTGCTACAACCTTAGATATAAATGTAGAAGTAGAAGCTGTTGCAGATGCACAAGTGGGTGATACTTTAAATAGTATAGATAGGAACAGTGATGCTACTGATGATATTTATGCAGTAGTACTAGATGAAAATAACAGCGGTACTACTACTATAGATTTAGAAGCAATCTATGACAATATATCTAATCTTAATTCTTATGATAATACTACCAATGGTGGAGGAGAAGCTTCTGAGACTTTATTTGTAGTTTTAAGTAACTTAGCATCTGATTTTAGTGTAAGTGGAGTAGGTGCTACATACTTAGGTGGTGATGGAACTTCAAGAAAATGGGTGATATCAAAAGATGATTTGGATAAAGTAGATATAACTACACCAGTTAGTTATAGTGGTGAGGTAGATTTCCAATTAACTTATATCACAACAGAGGAAGATGGTGATTCTAAAACCTCAACTCCACAAGATGTAAAAGTTCTTGTTAAACCAGTAGCAGAAGCGACGATAATTAGTTCAACTGATGTAAAAGAAGATATTTTAACTAAAGTTAATTTAGATATTTCACAAGATGATAGCGGTGAAGCACTTCAACAAGTTAGAATATTAGCTTCTGATGTAGATGGTGAAGATTTTACGCTTTATACTGATAATACTACAGACAATCCTATAGCAGGAGCAGTTGATGGATATTATGTTTTAACAGCAAGTCAAGCAGATAGTCTATATGTAAAATATGAAGCGAACTATGGTGGAGCAGAAAACCAAACAAATACATTTGAAGTAAAATATATAACAACTGATACGGTGACAGGTTTGACTGATGGTGTAAATAGTGGTAATTTAGTTCATACATCAAGTGAAGCAACTACTACATATACTCTAAATTTAGAAGCTGTTACTGATGGTATAGCTATAGATGTAGCAAATAAAACTAAAGTAAGTGGTGCTAATGTTACAACAACTGATAATAATGATGATAATGTATCTTATACAGAAGAAGTAACTATAAATGCTACAGGAACTTTTACAGTAGATGTAGATATATCAGCTTTAACAGATGCAGACACTACAAATAGTGTTGCAGATATTTCAGATAGTTCTGAAAGTGCTACCCGCCTAGTAGTAGCTGGTGTACCTGATGGTATCTCAGTAACTGGTGGAGCATTAGCATCTAGTGGTAGCACAAATCTTTGGTTTGTAGATATAGCTGATATAACTTTAGATAGTCCAACTAAAACACACCAAATAGAATTTCAAGTACATGATGAACTTGCTGATTCAATTGGAACTGAAAATATTGTTAGTATAAAAATATATAATGAAGATACAAATGCTGAAAATATAGAGAGTGCTACAACAAATTTAAAATTTATAGATAATATTGATAATGGTTCAGGTGGTACAGATACGATAGAAGCAAACTTAGTTGTGTCAAATTATGATGTTGTAGAAGATACTAATTTTAATCTAGGTGATTTTATAACAGTTACACATGATACTAGTCATACTGATGCTATTTATTCTGTAGCTATTAAAAACTTAACTCATGTAGAATTAGTAGATGAAACAAGTATGACATCTTATACTGATGCTAATGGGGATATTGTTTATGTAGTTAGTGGAGATAAGGATACAATAGCGAATAAACTTAGTGCTATAGAATTAAAACCAGAATCTAACTTTAATCAAAATAATGATGCCTCAAGTGAGTTAGAAATAGATGTGACTTTAACAGCATATAAATCATCAAATCCATCAGTTAAAAGTACAGCTAATGAAATTTTTAGTGATACCGAAGTTACTCCTGTTACAGATGTTGTAACAACTTCAGAAGTGATTACAACAGACGCCCAAAATGGTACAGATACTTTAGAAGATGGTAATTATAATATAAATATAAGTTTATCAACTGTAGATAATCCAGCAGTAACTTTTGTTCAAGCTAGTGATGATGCAACTGAAGCTTCAACTATCAAAGTTACTCATGCATCTGGAATAGCTGGGACTTTATCATGGGGTGGAGCAAGTGCTAGTTCAGTTGATTTGGCACAAGGTGTTACAATTATTGCAAATGTTCCAGCTGATCAAATAAATAATTTAACTTTTTCACCATTAGCAGATAAATCGGGAAGCGTAGTGTTAACTTATGATATATATTCAAAAGAAACAAATGCTTCAAATATAGAAACATCACAAGGAACTATAAACATAACTGTAAAACCAGTAGCAGATGGGCTTACTTTATCAAATCTTGGTGGTGAAAATAATGAGGGTAGTATGGTTTCTATCACTCATGATGGTACAAGTAATATAGGACAAGCTACTATGGCTGATGTAGATGGTTCAGAAACTATTACGGCTCTATTTATAGATGGAGTGCCAAATGGTTTTGTAGTTAAAATAGATAGTGGTAGTGGTAGTGGAGTTGTACTAGCACAAAATGCTGGGGATAATGGTAGTGGAGCAAATACTTGGAATATTCCAGTAAGTGGTGGAGATGTACCATTAGTTTATATAGAAGCACAAGAAGATTGGAGTGGTACATTATCAGATTTGAACTTGAAAACTTATGTAAATGATGATGGTTCTATAGTTTTAAAAGAGCAAACTTTTAGTGTGGTTATAAATGCTGCAGCAGATGTTGTAACTATAAATCCCACAAAAACATTTGATAGTGCATATAGTTGGACAGAGATAAATCTAAATGCAAATATGACAGATTTAGATGGTAGTGAGACAATGAATATAGTTCTAAGTGCTAAATCTGGCTCAGATGCACTAGATGAAAGTGCATTGTTTAGGTTGGTTGATACAACCGCTATAACTGATGCAGTATTTGATAATGGTACATGGACTATTTCAAATATTGCTTATGATGAGATAAATAATGTAGAGATGCTATACCATGATTATAATGGAACTATAGAGGTTAAAGCACAAACAGCTGATAGAACTGATGGAGCAAATATAAGTGATACTTCTACTTTTATATCTACAGAGGAGTTTGCTTTAGATATAACAGCATCAAATAGTATAGACTTAAGTGGTGAATCTCGTGATTTAAAAATAACAGGTACAACTTCACCAGATAGTATAACAGGAGGTAGTGGTGATGATACTGTATATGTAGATGGTTTAGATACTGTAGATGGTGGTCTTGGTGATGATATAGTAAGTTTAGTTGATGGAACTTCCATAGATATAACAAAATTTACAAATATTGAGCAAATAGATTTAACAGATGGTGACCATGCTATAAATAGTATAACAGTAGCAGAGATAATTGCACTTACTGATGGGGATAATGACCTTATATTTTTAGGTAACGATTTTAATGATGTTGTTTCATTAAAAGATGAAACTGATAAAACATGGACAAAAGATACAAATCAAGTAACAGAAAATGGACATACATTTGATGTATATACAAATAGTTCAGATGTAACAGTAAGTGTAAAAATAGAAGACCAAATAAACGATAGTATAATATAGGAATAAAATAAGTGAAAAAAAGATTATCAATAGTAGCAACATTAGTTTTGCTTCAAGTAAATGCAACAGCTTTAACGCTAAATGAAGCGGTAAATGAAGTAATAAATACAAATCCTGAAGTGGTAGAGAAAGTAAAAAAATACAACTCTCTTAGAAGTGTAAATGAGCAGTCATATAGTGGTTATTATCCTACTATAGACATAGAGGGTGAGATAGGTTATGAAGAGATAAGTAATTCATCAACAGGTTTTGTTAAAAAAGAGAGTGATATAGACTCAGCAAGAATAGTTTTAAAAGAAAATATTTTTAATGGTTTCGCAACACAAAATTTAGTAGATAAATCAGAAGCAAAACTAAACTCTGCAAAGTTTGACTACCTATATAATGTAAATAATAAAGCTTATGAAACTATACAAAACTATATAGCTATACTTAAAAATGATGCGATTATATCTTTATCTTTAGGAAATATAAAAGTACATGAAAAGATACTAAATGATATAAAAGAGAAATTAGATAACAATGTAGGTAAAATATCAGAACACGATAGGGTAGCTGGTCGTTTAGCGATGGCAAATACTCAGTATATTATCAAACAAAATACATTAAAAGAGGCTGTATATATTTTTCATAAACTTTTAGGAAGATTTATAAGGTTAGAAGAGCTTAAAAAACCTACATTTAATGAAAAGTTATTACCACTTGCATTAGATGGAACTATCAAAACACAACTAGAGTTTCATCCTCAGCTTCTAAGTACACAGTATGATGTTAAAGCAAAAGAGTATGATTATGAGATGAGTAAAAAAGAGTTCTATCCAATAATTGACTTTGAAGTGTCAAAAGCGATAAGTCATAATATGAGTGGTGTAGATGGAAAAGAGGATGATTTCAAAGCTGTAGTAAAAGCAAGATATAACCTTTATAATGGTGGATATGATGAGCATGAAAAACAAAAAAGACTAAGTGATATTCATCTTGAAAATGAGGTGAAAAATAGAGTTAAAAGAACTCTTTTAAATGATATTCAGCTTTCTTGGAGTGGGTATCAGGTGATAGAAAAACAGATACCAGCACTTAGAAAAAACAAATATTTTATGAAAAAAATGTTAAAAGCATATAAAGAGGAATACAAGCTAGGTAGAAGAAAACTTATCAATATATTAGATGCTGAAAATGAGTTTTATAATGCAAAAGTGCAGTTAGTAGAGGCTGAATATAATCTTCTTTTACAAAAATTTAAAATACTAAAAGCACAAGGTACACTTTATAGAGATTTACAAGCAAGTACATTTTTAGAAAATAACGATAATACAAAAGAGTTAAATACAAAAGATGATGAATTACCTCTAAATTATGAAGTAGATGGTGATAAGGTTTTAGATGAAGTAGATATATGTGTAAATTCTAAAAAAGATTTAGTAGTCGGTAAAAGTGGTTGTGATAAAAAAAGTGATAATGATTATGTAAATATCTTATTAAAAACTAAAAAAACTAAAATGATAAAAAGTAGTTCAATAAAAAACAATGAAGATTTATTAGCAAATAAAATTGATAAAAATAAAATCACTGTTTTGGATTATTTAACATATAAAGAGGGGAGTGTTGAGTTATCTGGTAAATCAACAAAAATGATGAGAACAATACTTACACAACTAAAAAAAGTATCTCCTAACTCTACTATAGAGATAAGAGTGAACTCAAATGAGAGTGCTAATGTTGCTGAAAATACGGTGTTAAGTACACAAAGGGGATATGCACTAAAGAAGATTTTTTTGATAAATAATGTTGAATCAAATGGTATAAATATATTTACAATCGTTGATGCTAAAAAAACTAAACTTCTAAATAATTTAGAGCTTTTAGTTGCTCAAGATTTAGAGTCAGTAGATTTGAATTATGAAAAAATAGAAGATGCTGAAGTGTATTTTGATGAAAAAAGTGTAAAACTTACAACTAAAGCAAAAGCAAAATTAAGAAAAATAGCATCAAAATTAAAAGCTTCAAGTAAAAGAAATGTTGATATTATCACTTACGCAAAAGAGTATGTTCGAAGTATCCAAAATGATGAAATATCTCAAAAAAGAGCTGAACTGATTAAAAAGTTTTTACAAAAAGAGGGTGTAGTAGATGTTACCCTTACACCATTTGGAATGGGCAAATACCATCAAGATTTACTTTTTGATATAGTAGATATTCAAGATTTTAAAAGTAATATAGTTGAGTTTGTTATTAAGTGATGCAAAAAAAACAAAACTCACTTTTTGAAACATTAGAACTTTTTACAAAACTATATTTTAAACACTATACTTTAAACTCTTTAATCTCAAATCTTCCCATAAAAAAAGGTCAGAGTGAACCTGACCTTTTTAATCACTCAAACTTAGAAGATAACTTTTCTAAATCAGCTAGAAAAGCTGGTCTATCTTCAAAAATATTAAAACAAGATATAAAAAGATATAGATGAATTAACTCTTCCGCTTATGCTTATAAGAGAAGATAATACAGCCGTTATAGTAGATAGTATAAATGATGATAAAGCATCTATTCTTTTAGCATCAAGTGGTGATAATATTTATGAAGTTTCTTTAGAAGAGCTAGAAAAAAACTATAGTGGCTATTTGATACTTTTGAGTAAAAAATTTCAATACTATTCTAAAAATTCAAAAACACTTACAAAACAAAAACATTGGTTTTGGGATAGTTTAAAATTATCAAAAGATATATACATAGATGTTATAAAAGCGTCACTTATCATAAACTTTTTTGTTTTGTCAGTTCCACTTTTTAGTATGAATGTATATGATAGGGTGATACCAAACAACGCCATAGACACTCTTTGGGTACTTGCAATAGGTGTTATAGTAGTTTTAGTTTTTGATGGCATCTTAAAATTTATGCGTACTTATTTTATAGAAACAGCAGGTAAGAAGAGTGATATACTCATATCATCTAAACTTTTTGAACATGTTATGGGGTTAAGAAGTGAAGTATCACCTATATCTATTGGAAGTTTTGCTACTCACTTTAAAGAGTTTGATGCTATACGGAATTTTTTAACTTCATCGGTCTTAACTTTAGTTATAGATATACCTTTTCTTATAATATTTTTAGTTGTTATTTTCTATATAGGTGGCATTATAGTCTTAGTACCAGCTATCGTTATGGCTATAATTTTACTTTATACTTTTGTAGTTGCAAAACCATTATATAAAAGTATAGAAGAGACCTATCAAGCTAGTGCAAAAAAGAACTCTATTTTGATAGAAACACTTCAAGGTTTAGAGACTATAAAAGTTTTTAACAATTTTAATACAACTCAGTATAATTATGAAGAAGCAAATGCATATATAGCAAATAAAAATATAAAAACAAAAATTTTATCAACTTCTATAACAACAGTTACAGGTGTACTTATACAATTAAATACAGTATTAGTTATCATAGTAGGAAGTTATCTTATACAAGATTTACAAATGAGTATGGGTGCATTGATAGCTGTAGTGATTTTATCATCTCGCACTATCTCACCAATAGGGCAAGTTGCATCTCTTGTATCTACTTATGAACAAACAAAAATAGCATACAATACACTTGATGAGATTATGTCTAAAGAGATAGAGAGAGAAGATGCAAAAGAGTTTATACAGTTAAATGAGATAAAAGGTTTAATAGAGTTTAAAAATGTAACATTCACATACCCTAATGATACAAAAGAGAGTTTAAAAAATATCTCTTTTAAAATAGAAGCAAACCAAAGATATGCGATTTTAGGTAAAATTGGTTCTGGTAAAAGTACCATTTTAAAACTCATTCTTGGTCTTTACAAACCTCAAAGCGGTTCTGTTTTGATTGACGGTATAGATATAAATCAAATAGACCCCATAACTTTAAGGGATAATATAAGCTATGTATCTCAAGATATAATTCTATTTGAGGGTAGTTTAAAAGACAATATCTCTTATGGCTCAAATTATATTGATGATGAATCAATACTTGAAGCTGTAAAAGTATCAAACCTTGATGAGTATATAAAATCATTACCACAAGGTTTTGATACCCACATAGTAGAGGGTGGTAAAAATCTCTCAGGTGGTCAGAGACAAAGTATAGCTATAGCAAGAGCATTTTTGAAAAATAAAACTATGGTACTTTTGGATGAACCGACAAATACCATGGATAGTGCAACTGAGAAGATAATACAAAATAATTTGAAACAAAAAGTAGAAAATAAAACTACACTTTTGGTAACTCATAAACTCTCAATGCTTGAACTTGTAGATAATGTCATAGTGATAGATGCAGGTAGTATAACTTTTAATGGTGCAAAAAGTGATATAGGTAGGCTTAAATGAAATATGATAATTTAGAGTTTATGTCAAGTTTGAGTAGTGCTATTTTAGAGAAAAATTCTAAAAAATCTAAGATAATGTTAAACACTATATTAGTAGCTTTTTTTATTTTAATCATCTGGGCAAATTTTGCTTATGTAGATGAGGTGACAAAAGGTGAGGGTAAAGTTATACCATCATCAAAAGTACAAATAGTACAAAATTTAGAGGGTGGAATCATCTCTGAAATATTAGTAACTACAGGTGAGATAGTAAAAAAAGGCACACCACTTTTAAGGATAGAAAATAAACAGTTTGAAAGTAGTTATACTCAAAGTACCCTTAAGTTAGATGAGCTAAAAATTCGGGCAAAAAGATTAGAAGCAGAGAGTAAGCATTTTGAAAATTTTGAGATAAAAGATGTTAAATTAAGTAAAGATAATCAAGAACTGATAAAAAATGAAAAGATACTTTTTAATTCACACATAAAATATCTAAATAATCAAATAGATATGGTAAAAGAGCAGATAAAACAAAACGCATCAGAAATTTTAGATTATCAAAAAGCATTTAAGCATTTAAAAAATAAAAGAAAACTTTTAAATCAAGAATTAAAGCTTATAGAACCACTTGTAAGAAAAGGGATAGAGTCTAAAATAGAACTTATAAGACTTCAAAAAGAGATGGAAAATATAGCATCAGAACTAGATACAAAAGCTATGGCTATAGTAAAAACTAAAAGTATGAAAAAAGAGCTTTTTCAAAAGATAGATGACCTAGAGATAAGTTTCTTAAATAGAGCTCAAAAAGAGTTAAATGAAGTGATAGCTCAAATATCTCAAATAAATAATGAAAAAAGTAAGTTTAAAGACCAAGTTACAAGAACTTTAGTTCTCTCTCCTGTAAATGGTAAAGTAAAAAGGTTACTTCAAAACACTATAGGCGGTGTTGTGAAACCTGCAGAAGATTTAATAGAAATAGTACCTTTAGATGATGTACTCATAGTTGAAGCCAAAATAAAACCAAAAGATATAGCATTTTTATATCCATCACAAAAAGCTATCATAAAATTTACAGCTTATGATTTTTCTATACATGGTGGACTTGAAGCTGAACTCATAGGGATAAGTGCAGATACTATAGAGGATGAAAAAGGTAATAGTTTTTATTTAGTAGAGTTAAAAACAACTAATAAGTTTAATAATAAATCAAATGAGATGCAAATAATATCTGGTATGACAGTCTCAGTTGATATAGTAAGTGGTAAAAAAACTATAATGGACTATATTTTAAAACCAATACTTAAAGCAAAAAATAATGCTTTAAGTGAGAGATGATTTTAAGTCCTATTTTTAATAATATATAAACCAACTATGTAATATAATCATTAAAATATAACATATAATTTTAAGGATTTACTATGGTGGCTTATACAAGAGATGAAATAATATCAGTCAGTGATATTTCAAGAGGTTTTTCAAATGTATTGGGAAATATTATTGACCATACAAAAGAGAAAATAGCTATTTCAAAGAATAATAAACTAGAAGCTGTAATTGTAAATATAGATGAATATGAAAAATTAAGAGAAGCCTATGATATTTTAGAACATATAGAGATATATGAAAAACTACAAACTAGAAAAGATTCTAAAACGGTTTCTCTTGAAGATTCTATGAAAAGACATGGCATAAGTTTAGATGAAGTATAAAATAGTTTTAAAGCAAGAAGCAGATGATGATTTGTGTAGTTTATCACAAACTCAAAAAATTTTAATCTATAAACAATTTGAAAAATTAAAAACATCTCCACAACTTGGAATTGCTCTTGGTAAAAAATTAGGTTATGATTTAACTGGTTATAGAAAAATGTATGCTGATAAAAAACAGTTAAGAATTGTTTATAAAATAGTTGATGATAAAATCATTGTTGAAATTATTGCTATTGGAAAAAGAAATGATATGGAAGTTTATCAAAAAGCTTCCAATAGACTTTAAAAATTAAATCGTGGAACGAGAGAAAGCTAAAGCTCAGTAGCTTTTTTATAAGCTTTCTCTATAGCACTTATACAGCCATATCTTACATTGTTTTCTTCTAGTGCAGAATATCCAGCTGCGGTTGTTCCTCCAGGACTCATAACTGCATCTTTTAGTAGTGCTGGGTGTATATCTTGTATAACTTTACCAAAACCACCAAATAAACCACGCATTATCTCCATAGCATCATCTCTTTTTAGACCTTGTTTTACTGCACCATCTGCTAATGCTTCCGCTATAAGACAAAGGTACGCTGGTCCACTTCCAGCTAGTGCTGTAGCTATATCTATCTCCTTCTCACTTGATAGCCAAGTTGTAGTCCCTATAGCACTTAGTAACTCTTTTGCTTCCTCTTTAAAGCTTTCATCACCTGTTAAAGTTGTGTGTGAACGACCAACGGACGCCGCAAGATTTGGCATCGTTCTTACTACCGCTTCAGTGTTTAGGTTTGAGCGAAGTTTTTCAACATTTGTTCCAGCTAAAACAGAATATACAACTGTAGCTTTCCCTTTTAGCATAGCTCCTACACTCTCAACATTTGCAGGTTTTACACAAAACATTATAGTTTTATCACTCATATCAAAATCAGGCATCAGATGCTTATCTATTTTTACACCTAAGTCAGATTCAAATTTTTCTAGTTTTTCTAAATCTCTTCCAACAACTTCGATTTTATAATCTTTTTTTAATCCTTGAGCTATACTCAACGCCATATTTCCGTTACCTATAAAAGTTATTAATTTTTTCATTTTTATCCTTCATGTCTTAATTGATGCTTTTTAAATAATAAAGCGACCAGTATTGTACCAAATGCCATTACATTACAGATAACAAAAGTATCATTTAAACCTATACTGTCACCTAAATAACCTATACCTAAAACTATAAAAGAGCTTATTCCAAAGTTTATGGACATATAGATGCTGTTCATAAAAGTTGGCATACTTGAGTTTGTATCTTGTACAAATGCTATGAGAACAGGAGTAGATGCAAATACAAAAAATCCTAAGATACCTAAGATAAACATATTTTGAAAATATATAAACAGAGCCATAAAAATAGTTGAACCAATAGCAGTTAGTAGTAAGGTTTGGTATCTACCTATCTTATCTGATATTTTTCCAGACATAAACACCCCAGCTACACCTGAAAATTGTAGTATAGATAAGGCAATACCAGCATACCAAAGAGATTCACCGTTTTGAATTAGATATATTGGTAGATATAGAGTTAAAGAACTTCGCATAGCTGATTGAAAAATCACAAAAAGTCCAATGGTTATGAAAAAGCTTCTATACTTAATAAGTAGTGCTTTAACATCACCTTTTTCTCTTTTTTTAGGTTTGACATGAGTTTCAAAATCTTTTAGTTTTATATATAAGATAAGTGAAGCTATTATCCCGATAGGCATAAGTTTATAGATGCCCTCAAGCCCCCACCAAGAAATACCAGCAGTAACTAAAATTGGTCCAAGTGTTCGTGCAAACTCTCCACCAACCATATACCAACTCATACCTGTTCCAGTTTTATCTCCAGATGCCATTTTTACCATGGTTGGTGATGGTATATGAAATAATGCGGAAGATATTCCAGATACAAAAAGTAAAATGATAAGGATACTATAAGATGGAGCAAGACCTATTAAACTCATACTTATAGCGGTGATAGCAGGGGTAAGTATCACAAAATATTTAACATCCCTTTTCTCAGCAACAAGCCCAAGAAGAGGGTTGAAAAGTGCAGGAATCCGCCTAACTATGTCAAGAAGAGCGACCATGGAAAGACTAAGCCCTAGTTTTTCTATGATAAGTGGTAAAAGAGGGGCTAAAAATGCCGAAAAAACATCATGTGCAAAATGTGCAAAAGAGATGATTAAAACTTTGCTTCTAATAAATTGTTTGTTCAAATATGTCCTTTAAAAATCGAATTATAACTTAAATCATTTAATTTTATAAAAAGATTGATTTGTTACAATCAAATCTATTAAAATATAAGGAAAAAATATGACAAAATTAGAAAATATATCTATGATAAAAGAGGCAAATATTTATTTTGATGGAAAAGTTACAAGTAGAACTATCTTTTTAGCAAATGGGGAGAAACAAACTTTAGGTGTAATGATGCCCGGTGATTATACTTTTGATACAGCCCAAGCTGAAATCATGGAGATGATGAGCGGTGAGCTAGAGATAAAACTTGCAGGTGAGAGTGAATTTAGAAAACTAAATACTCCTGAGAGTTTCAATGTAGATGCTAATTCTTCATTTGATTTAAAAGTTAAAACTGTGACGGATTATTGTTGTAGTTATATAAAGGAATCATAATGAAAAGAGTAGTTATAAAAGTTGGAAGTGCTGTTTTAACTGAAAAAAATAATATAGCAAAAGAAAGAATGTTGCATCTTGTACATTTGATAGCAAGATTGAGAGAAAAATATCAAGTTGTTTTAGTAACATCTGGAGCAGTAGCTGCTGGTTATTCAGCTTTGAAGCTAGATAGGTCTAAGCAGATTGGCAAAAAAGCAATTGCAGCTGCTGGTCAGCCTATACTAATGACAAGTTATAAAAATAAATTTGACATTTTTGAAATAAATACTGCACAAATTCTTTTGACAGAGGATGATTTTGATTCAAGAAAAAGAACAAAAATGTTTCAAGAAGTTATAAATGCACATTTAGATAATGATATTCTTCCTATTGTAAATGAAAATGACATAAGTTCAACTCCTGAACAACTTTTTGGTGATAATGACCAACTATCAGCAAATGTAGCTCATGCAGTAGATGCTGAACTCTTAGTTATTCTTAGTGATATTGATGGTTATTATGATAAAAATCCATCAGAATTTAAAGATGCCAAAATATATAAAATCATGGATAAAATTCCAAAAGATGCACTTGCTGATGATAGTACCCCAAACAATCCATTTGCAACAGGTGGAATAGTTACAAAACTTAAAGCTGCTGATTATATGATGCAAAAAGGTCGAAAAATGTTTTTAGCGAATGGATTTAATCTTGAATCTACTGAATCCTTTTTACTAGAGGGTGAGCATACTTTAGGAACTTTATTTGTTCCAAAAGAAGAAAAAAAAGGAAAAAAGTAATGGAACAATTTTTAGCAGAAGCAAAAGCATCTAGTAGAGTTTTAGGTGCATTAAGTGGTAAAGAGAAAAATAGAATTTTAAAAGAGATGGCTCAAGCTTTAAGAGATAATAGTGATGATTTAGTAAAAGCAAATACACTTGATATGGCAGATGGTGAAAAAAACAATCTCTCATCAGCTCTTATGGATAGACTTTTTCTTGATGCATCTCGCATCGATGCTATGGCGATAGCAGTAGAGGAGATAGCATCTCTTAAAGACCCAGTTGGTCGTGTGCTTGATGGTTGGATAACTGAAGATGATTTAAAGATGGAAAAAGTATCTATCCCTATCGGTGTTATAGGTATCATCTATGAATCTCGTCCAAATGTTACATCTGATACAGCAGCGTTGTGTTTTAAAAGTTCAAATGTATGTGTACTAAAAGGTGGAAAAGAGGCTCAAAACTCAAATGAAGCTATAGCAAAAGTTCTTCAAGATGTTTTAGAATCAAATGATTTACCTCGCGGAATGGTTTCACTTATACCTGATTCATCTCGTGAGGGTGTAAATAAACTTATAAAGATGGATAAGTATGTTGACTTGATTATCCCTCGTGGTGGAGCAGGGCTTATAAAACATGTAAGTGAAAATGCAACTGTAAGTGTAGTAAAACACGATAAAGGTCAATGTCATACTTATATAGATAAAGATGCGAAACTTGATAATGCTATAGCCATAGCACTAAATGCAAAAACTCAACGCCCCGGAGTTTGTAATGCTATGGAGACTTTACTTGTTGATAAAGCTATAGCTAATGATGCACTTTTAAAACTAAAAGCAGAGTTTGACAAAGCAGGGACTGAGTTAAAAGGCTGTAGTGCGACACAAGCTATTGTAGATGTAGCAAATGCAACAGATGAAGATTATGATACTGAGTATTTAGCAAATATCTTAAATATAAAAGTTGTAGATGGAGTTGAGGGTGCTATAGAGCATATAACAAGATTTACATCTGGTCACTCTGAAGCGATAATTACTGAAAATATAACAAGTGCAGAACTATTTTTAAACTCTATAGATGCCGCAGCTGTATATGTAAATGCTTCAACTCGTTTTACTGATGGTGGAGCGTTTGGCTTTGGTGCTGAGGTAGGAATATCTACAAATAAACTTCATGCAAGAGGTCCAATGGGGATAGAGGGACTTACTACTTATAAGTTTAAGATATATGGTAGTGGACAGGTTCGGTAAATCCTATAAAAAATAAACTTTATATCTATCGGAAGTGGGATTGAAATCCCACTTCCGATAGTTTAAAGAATCTAAATCCCTAAAAATAAATTTAAATTTAATATCTATGGGATTGAAATCTCATTGTAACCATTTTCAGTAAATATTTTTTGACCTTTTTTAGATTCTATAAAATTTAAAAATTTCATTGCATTATCATTTTTTAAACCATCTTTAGAAATAGTGTAAGCTTGTAATATAGGTTTATAATATTTTTCATCCACTTCTATCCAATCTATCCCCTCTCTTCTTAGATTGTTCGGTACCATATTTAATGCAGATTTTGATAAAAATCCAGCGTGTTTATTCCATATAACATTATTTATTGCAGTTGCTACATCTCTTGAATATACTATTTTATCTTTGATATAGTCATAGCATTTAGTATTATTTAATGTTTGAATTGCTGCTTTTCCATAAGGAGCTTTTTCTTTATTTGGAATTGTTATAGCTTTTATATCTTTAGTTTTTAACAATTCAATTTTTTCTTTTGCTAAGAGAGGATTTGATGGTATAAAAAGTATAAGTATGCCTTGAGCATATTTTTTAGGCTTTGTTGCACTTTTTTTAGCTTCATATACTTTTAAAGGATATTTTATATCAGCAGAAAAAAATATATCATACTCTTTACCTTCAAAAATATTTTTCGTATGATAGCCTGATGAACTATACTCAATATAGACTTTTGCATCAGGATATTTATGATAAAAACTTTTTAAAATTTCTGGAAAAACAAATTTTAAATTACCAGCTCCTAAAATAAATGCAGGTTCATTATATTTTTTATTTGCAGATAGTGTAGTTATTTGTAATAGTAAAAAGATAGAAATTATAGACAGTTTAAACATATATTCTCCGATTAATAATATTTATAAGCATATTATATGATAAAATTATAAAAGATAAATATAAGAGGGTAGTTTATTATGAAGTATAAAAAAAATCTTATAGATAAAATGACAATTTTTGCTATTGTATTGTGGAGTGTTGTGATGCTTGGCATTTCATATATATCTGTAATAAATGATTATGAATATGCGGATGCTTTAGCTTATCATGAAGCAGTTGTAAGTACAAAAAAAGATTTAGCGTATCGTTCTTGGGTAGCATCACATGGTGGGGTATATGTACCTATAACAAAAAGAACACCACCTAATCCATATCTTACACATATTAAAAATCGTGATGTTAAAACTATGTCAAATAAAAAATTAACACTTATGAATCCAGCATATACTCTATCTCAAATGATGGCTGATTATAGTGAACTTTATGGAACAAAGGGTCATGTAACAAGTAGGATTTTGATGAATCCTATAAATAAAGCAGATAGTTGGGAAATAAAAGCTCTCAAAGAGGCTGAAAGGACAAAAAAGAGTGTATATGAAAAACAGTTAATTAACAATGAGGAGTATTTAAGATATTTAGATCCATTAGTCTCTCAGAAATCTTGTTTAAAATGTCATGCTTTTCAAGGGTACAGAGAGGGTGATATAAGGGGTGGTGTTTCTGTTTCTGTGCCATTGAAAGAGTTTTATAGTAAAGCTTATGAAAATGCTATGAATGATTTTAAAATTGTATTATTTATATATGTGATTGGTATGATTGTAATATTTTATGGTAGAAAATTTTTTACTACTATGTTGAGAAATAAAATTAAAAATTATGAGCAACATATATATTCATTAGTAAATATTATAGAAAAAAGAGATAGTTACACAGCTGGACATAGTAAAAGAGTAGCCCAGTATTGTGCAATAATAGCAAAAGAGATGAACTACTCCTCAAGAGATATTGACAGCATATATAGGGCTGGTATGTTGCATGATATTGGTAAGATTTCTACTCCAGATTCAATTTTACTTAAACCAGGAAGATTATCAAAACTAGAATTTGAAATTATTAGAGAACATGTTGTAACAAGTTATGAAATCTTAAGAGATGTTGATATATATAAAGATATTGCAGAAATAGTAAGACATCACCATGAAAAATATGATGGCAGTGGTTATCCAAATGGTCTTAAAGGTGATGAGATACCTATGTTATCACATATTATGATTTTAGCAGATGCATTTGATGCTATGACTACAAATAGAATTTATAAAAATAGAAAAACTATAGAGATTACATTAAATGAGATAGAAGAATTGTCTGAAGTACAATTTCATCCATTAGTAGTAAAAGCATCTTTGGTAGCATTAAAAGATATAAAGTTAGACAATCAAATATCGCAAAGACCTCATACAAAATTAGAAAAAGAGAGATTTGCTTATTTTTATAGTGATAATATTTCAAAAGCGTATAATAAAGATTATTTAGAATATGTTTTAGTATATAATCATGAGGAGATGTTTAACTTTAAATATGTTTATTCTATAAATTTACATAATTTTACTTCATATAATGATAAATATAGTTGGTCTAAAGGGGATGAATTACTTAAAAATTTTACTGAAGAGTTGAAATCAGTTTATAGCAGTGATTTTATTTTTAGGGTTTATGGTGATGATTTTATTGTTTTAACTAAAGAACTTTTTGACTTAGAAAAAAATATGTATAAATTAGAAAATGTTTTAAAAAATAGTGATATTAAACTCTCCTGTAAATGCTTTGAGATAGAAAAATATAATATAAAAAATATAGATGTATTGGAAAAATTAACATCTTAATTTCTAATTATAGAAACCTTTGATAAAATCTATTTATATTTTATTAAAAGAGTTTCAGTGCAAGAAATCCCACATATCCCAGTTTTATACTCATTTGTTGTTGATACATTTAAAGATGTTAAAGATGGTTTTATTATAGATTGTACAATGGGTTATGCTGGTCATAGCTCTATGATTTTAGAATCAAATCCAAATATAAAACTTATAGGTATAGACCAAGATCAAACTGCGATAGATTTTTCTACAAAAAGATTAGAGCCGTTTGGTGATAGAGTTATTATAAAAAAAGGTCGTTTCTCATCTGTTATAAAAGATATAATAAAAGAGTATGGTGTTTCATCTATTAAGGGGATTTTGGCAGATATAGGGGTATCATCTCTTCAACTTGACCAAAAAGATAGAGGCTTCTCTTATGAGAGTGATAATTTAGATATGCGTATGGATAAAGATGCTCCACTTAGTGCATCTGAAGTTATTAATGAATACTCTTTATCTGAACTTGAAAGAATTATTTTAGAATATGGGGAACTTAGAAATTATAAAAAAATAGCATCTTCTATAGTTCAAAATCGTCCATTCACTTCCGCAAAACAATTAAGTGAGACTCTAAAGCCTTTGATGCCACGAGGTAAAAAAATACATCCAGCAACACTTTTGATGCAAGCTATCCGCATAGAAGTAAATGATGAGTTAGGGGAGTTAAACTCTCTTTTAAGTAGTATTTATGAAGCTGGATTTGAAGATACCATAGTTTCTATAATCTCATTTCACTCTTTAGAAGATAGAATAGTTAAACAAACATTTACGAAGTGGGCTAAAAAATGTATATGTCCTCAAGAGATTATGAGATGTGAATGTGGTAATGATAATGCTATAGGTAAAATTTTGACAAAAAAACCACTTATCGCAGATAAAGAAGAGTTAAAGCAAAATATTAGAAGTAGAAGTGCAAAAATGAGAAATTTTAAAGTTGGTGATAGATAATGAATGTAGAAATGGATAAGGATATGTTATTAGATGAAGTTCAAGATATTCTTGGACCTCAGAAGAGAATTGATTTTGAATATTTTGCATATATTATATTACTAGTATCATTTTTTTTATTATTGGCTTTTCCTAAAATATATTTTTCTCAACAGATTTATTACAAAAGTCGTGATATATCAAAACTACAAGGGGAATATAACATCCTTAAAGAGGAAAATAAACTTATTCAAGCATCAGTTGAAGAGATAAAATTTAAAAATCAAATACTTGATACACTTTTTTAATAACTACATTAAAGGACTAAAATGATTCGTCGTTTTATAGAATTTTCGATAAATAAACCACTTTTAAACCATATACTTTTGTCATTTATAGTTTTACTATCTATTTTTTCTTATATTAATATTCCTAAAGAGATATTCCCACCTATGAATATGGATAAAATAACTGTCTCTGGTGGATATGTGGGAACTAGTGCTGATGTATTAGATAAGATGGTTGTAAAAACAATTGAAGATGATTTACAAAATATTGATGAGTTGGAAGTCGTTGAAACTACTATAAAAAATGGTTTCTTTACAATGTCTATGGATATAAAAGTAGGCTCTGATAATATAAGTGTATTAAACGATGTAAAAGATATTATTAGTGGTGTAAAAAAAGATTTACCAGCAGATATGGCAGAACCTATAGCCAAAGTAAAACTACATAGTTTCCCACTTGTGCTTATAGCTCTTGCGGGTGATAAAAGTAAAAAAGAGTTACTAGAAAAAGCTGATGAATTAAAAAGAAAACTTAGCCGTTTTGAAGATTTGAGCGAGATAACTATTCGGGGTGATGCGGATGAAGAATTAGTTGTAAAAATCAATGATAAAAAGATTCAAGCACTAGGGCTAGAGCCATCACAAACTATCTCTTCACTTAAAAATTTAAGTTCAATTTTCCCAATAGGTACTATAAAAGAGAAAGGTTCACATCTTTATATTTCTACTTTTAATGGTGAAAAAACAAAAGAGAAAATAGAGAGTACAGTTATAAGTGTGGGTCAAAGTAGGGTTTGCATAGGGGATATTGCTGAGATAGATTTTAAGCTTAGTGATGAATCTGAACTATCACATTATAATGGAATTAGAAATATATCCATAAATATTGGTAAAAGTGAAAATGGAAATGCTATAGCTTTAGTTAAGCAAATAAGGGAACTTTTAAAAGAATCAGCAGAACAAAATCCAGAACTTAAATATGAGATATATACTGATACATCTATTTGGATAAAAAACCGCCTAAATACTGTTTTTGCAAATATTGCTTTTGGACTTATGTTAGTTTTTATAGCTATGCTTTTGTTTATAAATCGTGGTATTGCTATGGTGGTAGCTATTGGGATACCTGTGAGTTTTATGATAGGTCTTATCGTTACTGAACTTATGGGCGATAGTTTAAATATGCTCTCACTTTTAGGTGCTTTAATAGCCTTAGGGATGCTTGTAGATGAAGCTATAGTTGTAGCTGAAAATATTTATAGACATCTTGAAAACGGCATGGAGAGACGGGAAGCTTGTATAGTTGGTGCAACTGAGATATTTCCAGCTGTTTTAACGGCTACTCTTACTACAGTTTTTGCATTTTTACCTATGCTTTTATTGACAGGAGAAATGGGTATGTTTATAAAAATTATACCTATTATGATAACTGTTCTTTTGTTATCATCACTTTTTGAAGCATTTTATTTTCTACCACTTCATGCACATGATTTTTTGAAAGTTTCAAAAACAGATACTAAATCAAAAAGATTATGGAGAAAACTAAACTCTTGGCATTCTAAGATTTTACATTTTGTATTTAAAAGAAGATATATTTCTCTTTTTGTTATGGTCTTTACGATTTTATCTTTAACTTTTATTCTTATAAAAAATTCAAAGTTTCAACTTTTTCCAGATTTTGATAACACACAAATATATGTATATGGTAAAGTAAATATAAATAATGAGCTAGAAGATACTGAAACAATAGTGACAGCCTTAGAAAAAAAGATTCTTGATAGTACAGATAAAGAAAATGTTTCATCTGTTACTTCTGTTATCGGTTTTAAGATGGATGCTAAAAATCGTGTAGAGAGTGGGGAAAATCTTTTTCATATATTTATAGATTTAAAAGAGAGAAAACCTGTAAATGTTTTTGATACATATATAAGTCCATATTTATCATTAGAGTATGATGCAAGTGTTCTCTCAAGAGATAAAGATGCTGATACAATTGCTGATAATTTACAAGAGGTTATTAGACCATTTATAGATTTAAAAGATGGTGATGGTTTGGTTTATGAAGAGCTTGTTGTAAAAGTCCCTGGAGCTGGTGTTGTAGCTTCTGATATAGAGATTAGTTTAAGTGGTAAAAAAGAGAAAGATATTCTTGATGGTATAAAAGAGTTAAAAACAGCACTTAATGCTATTAATGGGGTAAGTAATGTAGCTGATGATGCTAATCCTGGGGAAAAAGAGCTAAAACTTCGTGTAAACGAGTATGGACAGCAACTAGGATTTAATGAGGAGTTAATCTCAAGAGAGCTTAGGTCTTATTACTTAAAAGGTGAGTACGCTAAGATGTTTAATGATAATGGCTTAGTTCGTATAAAAATAGAGAGTGGAGTAAATGAGAAGATAAGTTCTATAGATACTATAGAGGTTCAAATCCCATTAACTAATCAGTTTGTAGCTTTAAAAGATGTTTGTGACTTTATAATACTTCAAGGTTTTATATCATTAAAAAAAGAGGATGGGATACGGATAAAAACTGTACTAGCATCATTAGATAAAAGTATAAAAACATCATCTGAAGTGATGTTAGAGATGAAACCTACACTTACAAAATTAGAATCTGATGGATATAGAATTGATATAAAAGGGGAAGAACAAGAAAATAATAAAAATAAAAAAGAGATGATGCAGTCTGCTGTAATAGCTATATTTTTAATTTTTATTACACTTGTTTGGTTATTTGATTCTATAAAAAAATCATTGATAGTTATAAGTACTATACCGTTAGTTTTACTAGGTGTTTATTTTGGGCATATGGTGATGGGTCTAAACTTAACAATGCCAGGGATGATAGGTATAGTTGGTTTAGCAGGGGTCGTTGTAAATGATGGACTTATTGTTGTAAGCTTTATAAAACATGCAAAAAATACAGAGGAGTTAATGGCACAAGCTGGAACTAGACTTAGACCGATTCTTTTAACATCTCTAACGACAGTTCTAGGGTTATCCACCCTAATATTCTTTGCTTCTGGTCAAGCAATGATACTTCAACCTATGGCTATATCGTTAGGATTTGGAATAGCATGGGCCACTGTTTTAAATCTAGTATATCTACCACTTATATATGCGGTAGTTTATAAAATAAAAGAACCTGTAAAATAAAAAAACTATTTGGTGGATTACAGATTTTTTTACAATAATCCAAACATCCACAGTGGTATCTTATTTTTTTCCATACTATAGTCTGTATCTATTACTAAAAAACTATTTTCTACATCTTGTATTTGTTTGAATTTTTTATTTGTACCGCCTATTTCAAATATATATTCATTAACTTTAAAGTCCCCTATATCACTATAATATAAAACTTCAAAACAACTTGCAAAAAATGTTTCTCTCAATGTACCTATATCTACTTCAATTCCAAATTCTTCAGCATAAGTATATAAAATATTTGTATTTCCAAAGAGTAGTTTTTCAGGTTTTTTAGAGATATTTTTAGAGTATTTTTTAATAGACTTAATCACTTTTGTATCTTCTAAAATTGATAAATATGTATTTAATGTTGGATGAGAGACTTCAAACTCTTTACATAAAGCAGTAATATTTACTTTAAATGGGACTTTTGAATATATGAGTTTAGCAATAAACTTTTTAAATATACTTAGATGTGTGTAGTCTATTTTATTTAATGATGGTATGTCCTCATTTATTATTTTATCTAGTGCATTAAATAGTTTATTTCTATATTCATCTTCATCTTCTATAAAAAATGGATAGTATCCTATCTTTAAATAATTTAAAAAGTTTTTATAAAGTGTTGGGTATTGTAGTGCTAAATTTGAACTTATTTCATTATGATTATTTATAATTTCTTTAAATGTTAATGGTGCTAAATCAATATCGTGTGCTAATTTTAAATACTCTCTAAAACTAAGGGGTTTTACATAAGATATAACACATCTTCTACTTAAATCAAATTTTTCATTTAAAATATTAAGCATGGAACTACCACTAAATCTTATAATAAGTTCTGGATATGAATCATAAATAGTTTTTAATTCATTTGCCCAATTTTTATACTTATGTATCTCATCTATAGCTATTACTTTACCACCAAGCTTTACAAACTCTTGAACTATATTATATATAGAACTATTTATAATATAAACATCATCAGCACTAAAATATAAATACTCTGTAGGTTTATAATAAGTTTTTAAATATTGTAATAAAAGTGTAGTTTTACCAACACCTCTTTGACCTATTAACCCAACTAATCTATTTTTAGAAATAAGTTTTTTAATATATTTATCTCTTGTAAATTCAGAAGATACACTTTTTATAACTCTTACTTGCTTATTGAGAATATACTTTATCATTTTAAATCCTAGATTAGTATTTCAATGATTATATCATATTACTTTAAAGTGTATTTTAAAAATAAGCATAGAAATATGATGTCTAATTGTGTTAAGTGGTTTGCTTCATCGAATTTACCTAATATTAGATAAAATAAATTTAAAAATAAGAAAAGTATAAGGAACAGAAAGGTATAATTCAACCCTACAAAGCGAAAGCTTGTTTAATAAGTGGGTTCGTAGCTCAGTTGGTTAGAGCCCTCCGCTCATAACGGAGTGGTCGAGTGTTCGAGTCACTCCGAACCCACCACTTATTAACTACTTAAATAACGACATTTCAAATACTTTTTAAAATTCAAAAATTGATATAGAATACAAAATATATTTAAACTTAATATCTATCGAAAGTAATATTACTTATTTTTTGAACATTTGGTGGGATTGAAATCCCACTTCAAAAATAGGCTTTAAGTTTAAATTAAAATTTCAAAAGTATCTAGTTTTATGTCAATAATTTTTTATGCAACTCTACATCTACTAAAGGTTTGTCTATGTGGTATCCTTGTATAAAATCAACACCTAGTTCTTTTACTTTATCCATTATTTTTTTAGAACTAACATATTCAGCTATAGTTTTTAAACCTAATTTATGTGAAGAGTTTATTATAGATTCAACTACTATAGCTATTTTTTCATCTTTATCAATATTCATAATAAGTGAACTGTCAATTTTTAAAAAATCAACATTTAATTTAATGATATAGTTATAATTTGAATAGCCACTACCAAAATCATCAATAGCTAGTTTTGCACCTAGTTCTTTTACATCTTTGGCGAATGAATTAATTAAATCAAACTCAGTAATTTCTTCAGTTTCTAGTATTTCAAACACAACTCTTGATGGTTCAGGAAAGTTTTTCAATTGGTTTAAAATATAATTTTTTGTTGCTAAATCACTAATATCTTCCATAGATACATTTACGGAAAATTCATAAGGTTTATCTTTGAAGTATTTAAAAGCTTGTTTTATTATACTTCTTGTTAATCTTAAATATAGTCTTGATAGCTTAGCTGCTTCCATAAAATCATCTGGTGAATGAATTGTCCCATCTTTATCTTTTAGTCTTACAAGTGATTCAAATTTTGTTGCTTTTTCTAGTTTTACATCTAAAATAGGTTGATAGTATAATACGATTCTATCTTCTTCTAAAGCGTCTTTTAATTTTTTTGTCCAGTAGATAGTATCATTTATTTTACTTTCTTGTTGCATAGAGTTGTCATATAGTTCAAATGGCTTAGTTTTGATTTTTGCTTGATTTAAGGCTGTAGTAGCATTCTCTATCAGTCTATCTTTTGATTGTGCTACTCCACATGATATATTTAGATATATAACACTCTCTTTGTATTCAAAAGGATGATTTTGGAATTCCTCTAAAGTCTCTAAAAAATCAAATAAGTTAAGTTCTTCATCTAAAAGCCAAGCAAATTCATCACCACTAATTCGATAACTTTTCTTAGATATAGATTTGTTTTTTGCAAGTAGTTTTGAAAATTCTTTTAGTATAAGGTCTTCAGCTTCATAACCATAAAAATTATTAATATTTTTAAATTGATTTATATTTATAAGTATAAGAGTTGGATTATTGTATTCTCTTATATCCTTTTTTAGAGCAAGTAGGTTTGGTAATGATGTCATTTGATCTATAAAAAACTGGTAGATTAGTTTTTCATAATAATATTTAATTTTATCTAGGAGATTGTTAAACTCATTGCCTAATTGAGAAATCTCAGTAATTTGAGTTTTAACTATAATTCTACTATCCATATCTTTAATATTTGAAATATCTTTTAGTTGATTTGTGAAGTTTATTAGAGGTAATACAATTTTATTATTAAGTATAAAATAAAATACTACAAATATAACTATTAAAAATATAACTAAAAATAAAATAAAATAAGTAATCATTGCATAGAGTGGAATACTTATTTCATCTGCTGGAAAATATATATCTAAAACGCCATTTATATCACCTTCTTTTGTGTTATAGTGACATGTTATACATTCAGTTTCAACTTTCATGGGATAATAAAAATGGATAGAGTCATCATCTCCAACAACTAAAACTTCTTTGCCATTCATCGCTTTTACAATATTTTTATCTGATTTTAGTGCTTGTGTTGTTTGGGTGTCCTCACCAAACAGTTCTACTATTTTAGAAGATCTATAAGCATTTATCTCTAAACCATCTTTCATAGTATTTAGTCTTTTCATGATTTTTACTAAATCTTCTTTTCCCCAACCCTCTTGCATTTTTGTTCTCATTACTTCAAAAATAAGATTACTTGTTTTTTTTGCATCTTCTTGTGCAAGATTATGTAGAGCCATGTTTTTTAAGTAAATGCTAAATATAATTCCAGTAATGATACTTCCAGCTAAAAGAGATAGTGTTATTCTTACAACAAGTTGACGGTTTGATATTTGTTTATTCATAATTAACCTTTATGAGTTCCGAAATCAATCTCAAATACAGCACCATTATCTTGGTTATATACTTTTAATTTACCATTCATATTATTTTCAATAATAGTTTTAGACATATAGAGTCCAACGCCAGTACCTTTTCCTTGTTCTTTTGTTGTAAAATATGGTTCAAATATTCTATCTAAAATATCTTTATGTATCCCACCAGCATTATCTTTTATAGTTATTTTATTATCTTCTAGTTTTATATCTATAGTTGGGTTAATTATGCTAAATGTCGTAAGTGCATCTTTAGCATTGTTTATAAGGTTTAATATAACTTGTTTAAATTCACTCTTAGTTCCAGTGTATGAAAAATCATCACCAGTAATATTAACAGTAATATTATGTTTATTTAGTTGTCCTGAAATCATAGTACAAACTGTTTTGATATTTTCTTTTATATAGAAATCGGATTTTATTTTATCTGTTTTGAAAAAGTTTCTAAAATCATCGATTGTATTAGACATAAACTGAATTATATTGTAGTTATAAGTTATAAATTCTTCAATAAACTCTTCATTTATAGTTCCAAATTTATAGTCATATTTTAGATTTTGGATACCAATACCAAGTTCATTTAATGGTTGTCTCCATTGGTGTGCTATTGAGCCTATCATCTCACCCATTGCTGCTAATTTATTTTGTTCTTCTAGTAGTTTTAATTGTTTGTTGTTCTCTCTTAAAGCTTTTTCAATCCTTTCTTCTAATTCTTTATTTAATTTTTTAAGTTCCTTAGTTTTTTGTGCTAGTACTTTGTTTCTTGCTGTATTTATTTTGATCTGTTGTTGTACTTTTCTATCAAGATATGTTTTTGTTTTTTTAATATATTGATTTATGGTTATTGCCATTTGACCAAGTTCATCATCAGTATAAATTTCTATAGGTTCTATTTTTTTAGAATTTCCAGTAATATATTTAGAAAAACTAAGTAGGCCATATTGTACTTTTTTAATAGAGGTTGTAATATCTGATATTAAAAGAAAAGATATTGTTGAAATTATTAAATATATTATAAATATAAATATAAAATTAAATATTTGATTATTTGTAATATCTTTAATTGCATTATCCATAGTTAAATATATATTTGATGCATATTTATCTTCTATCTCTTTTAAAATATTGATTTTATGAGTAGAAACTTTATACCAGTACATAGCATCTGCACCTAAAATATTGTTGCTTAAAATATTTATAGAATCAATCGCTGGGTTATCATTTACTTTAATAATAGTGTCTAAGTTTTTAATTGAATTATTATTTTTGTAGATTTGAGTAATATCATCTAAATCATTAGAATATTTTTTAAATGTATTATTAATAATTATCAGCAACTCTTTCTCTTTTTTTGTAGTAGTTGCTAAATTTCCATATTTTTTTGTTTCTTTAAGTAGTTGAGTATATTGAATTTGAAATTTATCATAATATTTTTTATCACCTCTTAAAATATAGTTTTTAAAATTATGTATCAATCCTCCATACCCTATAATATCTTTAATCTTAGATATTATAATATCTTTATCTATTTTATTAAAAGCAATACTTCTAAGTTTTTCAACTTCTTTAATACTAGCGTCATTCATCTTACTATTGAAGTATGTTAAATGATTATTGTCAATTGATGATTTAAAAGTTTTTAAATATATTTCTTGTGTTGTATAAAGCTTATGAAACCATTTATGAGTATCATTTGTGATTTTACCTGAAGCAAAAGTACTATTTAAAACAGCTCTTTCAATCCCAGCATTCTCTTTAGCTTTTAAAAGATTTATATATGAGAAAATCATTTTAAGTATTTCATTGTTTTGGTATATAATTGAAAAATGTGATATTTTATTTAAAAGGTTAGTATTTATAATTGAAAAATAAATAATACTATCTTTTGAACTAATTTCTAAAGAATCAATTTTTATTCTTGTAGAAGATAATTTATTTATCTCTTTAAAGATTTCCTTTTCAATTATATTGCTTTTCAATATATTTAGCTTTTCATCTGTAAGTTTTCTTTGAATTATAAGTTGAGAGTGAAATTTCTTACCATTTGAACCTAGATATCCAGCACTTAATCCTCGCTCTTTTTGTATCTCATGGATTAAATTACTCGTGTATATACTTATATTTAATGATTGTTTTAATTCTGAAAGTTCAGAGTGTTTTTCATAACTTTGATTTGCATTATAAAGTATGAAGTATGCTAGAGCTATTACTGGTATAAATAGTGCTATTCTTAGTTTTAGCTTTATGCTTAAATTATTGAAAAATTTAAACATCTATTCAAATTTAGCACTAACTTTATTTCTGCCATTATTTTTAGCATCATATAAAGCATCATCTGCTTTTTTAATTATGTTTTGTTTTGTATCACCTTCACTAAACTCTGCTACTCCAAAACTACAAGTTATTCTTAGTTCATTTACAAAAATATATTTTTCTATAGATTTTCTTAAATTGTCAGCTATTTTTATTGCATTTTGTAATGAGGCATTTGGCAATAGCTGTATAAACTCCTCACCACCCCATCTTGCCAATATATCTTTTTGTCTTGTAATCTTTTGTCTTGTCTTTTGTTTTATTAAGATAACTAAATCTTTTAAGATTTCATCACCTATTAGATGTCCGTAAGTATCATTGATAGATTTAAAATTATCAATGTCTAACAGTATAACAGAAAGTTTAGTATCATCTTCTTTTTTATTAAGCTCTTTTGTAAACTCTTCTTCAAAAAATGCACGATTATAAGATTTTGTAAGCTCATCTGTATATGCTTTATATTTGAATTTATTTTTTTCTATGGTCATATTTGTAATTTCTGTTAAAATGATAATTGTATGTTTAGTCTCTTCTATTTGTTTGAGTGAGATTAAAAAAGCTTTTGGCTCAGCATTTTCATCAACCATAGATACAATTCTTTTGTCATCATCAAAATCTTGAATCTCTTCTATCCAGCTTTTAGTTTTATCTTGTGGAAAAAAGTAGTCAATATGTCTGATAAAAGTATCACTAAAACAGTCATATTTTGAGTCAAACTCTTCTATATTAGATAAGTGTAAAAAGTTTAGAAAATTTTTATTTGAATAGATAGCTTTTCCATCTTTATCTAAAACCATAAGTAGATTTAACATTTGAGTTATTTCATTTGTTAAAACTTGTTGGTCTAGGAAATCTTTTTTTATATTGATTTGTTCTTCAATTTGGATAAGTTTTTCTTCAAGTTTTAAAAAGTTTATAGGTTTTAAAATATATCCATCAACTTGTGTTTCAATTGCTTCTATGAAGTAGTTATTTTCAGCATGTGCCGTTGTAAAGATCATATGTTGTTTAGGATTTATTTTTTTAATAGCTTTCGCCATATCAATACCATCCATATTTGGCATTTTAATATCTGACACAATTATATCTGGTGAGTGTTGTTTGAAAAGTTCTAAACCAATTTTCCCATCTTCTGCTAAGTAAAGTTCACTACAAAAATGCTTTAGAAATTTACTTAGCTGGTTACGGATTCCATCTTCATCTTCAACATATAGAATAGTTGGTTTTATTTGCATATGATGGAACCCTTATTTATAATTAGTATATTGATTTGAGCATTTTACAAATATTATGCTTAATCTATGGTAACTTTTTCCTCTTTTGCTTGTGGTTTCATTGCAGGAAAAAGCAATACATCACGAATACTATGTTCATTTGTAAGTAGCATAACAAGTCTATCTATTCCAATCCCTTGACCAGCTGTTGGAGCCATACCATAGCTCAATGCTTCTACAAAATCTTCATCCATCTCATGTGCTTCATCATCACCATCCTCTTTCGCACTCATCTGCCCTTCAAATCGTTTTAGTTGATCTACAGGGTCATTAAGCTCACTAAATGCATTTGCAATTTCACGACCAGCAATGAATAGTTCAAATCTTTCAGTAAGTTCTGGGTTTTCATCACTTCTTCTAGCTAATGGTGAAAGTTCTACTGGATACTCAGTAATAAAAGTAGGATTAATTAGTTTTTCTTCAACAAATGCATCAAATAATTCACCTTGTAAAAGACCAAGATTTAGTTTTTCATTTACATCAATATGATGCTTTTTAAGATAAGTGATTATTTTTTCTCTATCTTGTATCACATCTTCAGGAACACCACCAATAGTAGTTAATGATTCAGCTAATGGAATTTCATTAAAGTTTGAAAAATCAACTTCCATATCTCCATAAGGTAGATTATTTGGAAGTTCAAGATGCTCAAATAAATATTTAAAATACTCTTTAGTAATCTCAATCAAATCTTTATATGTTTTATATGCCCAGTAAAATTCTATAGATGTAAATTCAGGGTTATGAGTAGCGTCCATACCTTCATTTCTAAAATTACGGTTTATCTCAAAAACTGCTTCAAATCCACCAATAATAAGTCTTTTTAAGTAAAGTTCAGGTGCTATTCTTAAGTATCTATCAGCTCCAAGTGAGTTATGATGAGTAACAAAAGGTTTTGCATTTGCTCCACCAGCTATTGGATGCATCATAGGTGTTTCAACTTCTAAGAAACCTTTTTCCTCAAAGAAATGTCTAGTCAAAGAGATAACTTTAGAACGAATTTTAAAAGTTTTTCTAACATCAGCATTCATTATAAGATCAAGGTATCTTTTTCTATATCTAATCTCTTTATCAGTTATACCATGAAATTTTTCAGGAAGTGGGGAGATAGCCTTAGTTAAAAGTTTAAAATTATTTGCATGTAAAGATAGTTCACCTTTGCCAGTTACAAAAGGGTAACCAGAAATTTCGATAATATCACCAACTTCAATATTTTTTTTAAAAATAGTGTTGTAAAAACCTTCAGGAAGATTATCTCTTGCTATATAAACTTGAAGTAATCCACTTTCATCTTCAATATTTACAAAACTTGCTTTACCCATAATTCTTAGTAGTTTAATACGACCACTAACAGTATAATGTCTATGCTCATCTCTTTTGTTTTCAAGATTTTTTATATCTGAATTAACATTTAAGTATTTTTCTACAGTTGTATTTCTTTTAGAATCATTAGCGTAAGGATTATATCCCTCTTTTTTAAGTAATTCAGCTTTTTCTATTCTTTGTTGAATGAATTTATTTTTAAACATTAATTATTTTCCTTTTGACAATTATTACAAATTCCATAAATCTGCATCGAGTGATCTTGCATTTTAAAATTTAGTTCATCTGCTATCTTATGTTGACGATCTTCTATCTGCTCATCCACAAATTCAGTAATAGCTCCACATTGAGTACAGATTAGGTGGTCATGATGCTCTTTTGCACCTAATTCATACTTTTTACCTTGCGCTCCAAACGATAAAGATGTAACCATATTTGAATCTTCTAGTAGAGCAAGAGTTCTATAAACAGTTGCTATACCAGTTTTTAAATCTTCATATTTTTCTTGTATAAGATGGTGAAGTGATTCAGGTGTTAAATGTTCATCCGAATCGTATAAAGTTTCTAAAATAACTTCTCTTTGAATTGTGAATTTAAGATTATTTTTTTTAAGTAATGTTTTAAAATTATTTAAAAGTTCTTCATATTCAATTGTTTTATCATTAAAGTTAGTGTTGATGTTAGGCATTTATTCCCCTTTCATTTGTTCTGGCATTTTTTCAATTAGTTTCTTTTTTGTTTCATCTATTATATCTTGAGTAGTGCTTTTTATGCTTTCATCAATATTTTTAGTTTGTTCATCTATCGTGTCATTGATAGTTTCATTTGTTTTAACAGGTTCAAGTTTCATAATAAAACCACCAGTTTCAACAAAAATAGGAAACAATATACTAGTTTTCATAGTCTCATCAATAGTTGATTTAACTGCTTTAACATTGTATGCAGAATAGGCTATCACAGCAGCTATTAAGAAAAATTTACTTGCACCAAAAATAAATCCAAAGATTCTATCTATTGGACCTAGACCACTCATCGAACTAAGCTTTTTAAATATATGACCCAAAGCTATCATAACCAGCCAAAAAACTGATAGAGTTACTAGAAAACCTGTAAAATTAATAGCTGTATCATTGTCAAATTTGAAGATTAAATCATTTAAAAATAAACCAGCTTCATTTCCATAACGAGATGCAACAAATATACCACCAATAATACCTATCAAACCAAAAAGTTCTTTGAAGAATCCATTAAGGATACCTTTTAGTCCCAGTAAGATTATTGTAATCCCTGCTATTAAATCAAAATAATTAAAATCCATTACATTCCTACCGTTTGTTTAAAAGTTTTATATAATTATACATTTAAAAGCATAAAAAAAGCTTTTTTTTAGTAGAATTGCGAAAAATTTATATATATTAAGGTTTTATCATGAGTATTTGGACACCATCTAGTTGGAGAGAAAAACCAATTTTACAACAACCAACTTATCCAAATAAAGAGGAATTGGATAATGTTTTAGAAGAATTAAAAAATTATCCACCTCTTGTTTTTGCAGGTGAAGCTCGTACTTTAAAAAACTCATTAGCTAAAGTTGCGAATGGGGAAGTATTTTTACTTCAAGGTGGAGATTGTGCTGAGAGTTTTAGTGAGTTTCATGCAGATAATATCCGTGATAGTTTTAAAGTAATGATGCAAATGGCTGTTGTTATGACTTATGCTGGTGGATTACCAGTTGTTAAAGTTGGACGAATGGCTGGACAATTTGCAAAACCTCGTTCAAGTAACACTGAAACTTTTGATGGTATTACACTTGATTCATACCGTGGCGATATTATAAATGGTTCTGAATTTACAAAAGAAGCTCGTACTCCAGACCCACAAAGAATGATAAAAGCTTACAATCAAGCATCAGCTACACAAAATTTACTTCGTGCATTTGCTACAGGTGGTTTAGCTGATTTACATCAGGTTCATCAGTGGACTACAGATTTTGCTCAAAAAGCTGATGTTGTTCAAAAGTATGAAAAACTTGCAGAGGATATATCAAACTCTTTAAAATTTATGGAAGCATGTGGCGTTACATCTAAAACTCATCCTACATTAAGGGAAACTGATTTTTATACATCACATGAAGCATTATTACTTCCTTATGAAGAGGCATTTACTAGAAAAGATTCTATCACAAATGAGTGGTACGATACATCTGCTCATATGTTATGGATAGGTGATAGAACTCGTCAAATTGATGGTGCTCATGTTGAGTATTTAAGAGGTGTAAATAATCCTATTGGTGTTAAAGCTGGTCCATCTATGGATGCTCAAGATTTAATTAAACTTTGTAATACTTTAAATCCTAATAATGAAGCTGGTCGCCTAAATGTTATTGTTAGAATGGGTGCTAACAAAGTTGGTGATGAAAAAACTGGTATGACAAGACTTATAAGAGCCATAGAAAAAGAGGGTATGAATGTAGTTTGGAGTTGTGACCCAATGCATGGTAATACTATAAAATCATCAAATAACTATAAAACTCGTCCAGTTGATGATATATTAACTGAGATGAAACAATTTTTTCAAATACATAAAGCTGAGGGTACTCATGCTGGAGGTGTTCACTTAGAGATGACTGGTAAACATGTAACTGAATGTATAGGTGGTAGTTTTACAGTAACAGAAGAGGATTTAAGCTCTCGTTACCATACTCATTGTGATCCTCGTTTAAATGCAGACCAATCACTTGAACTTGCATTTTTGATAGCAGACTCTTTAAAAGAAGCTCAAAAATGAAATCTTTATTTTTTGTACTCATTTTATTTGCATCTGCATTTGCAGATGCTTCCTCTCTTAGTGTTAAAGAAAAAAAACAAATTTTCCTCAATTTATTAGTGCCAGCTGTAGATGAAGTTTATTTAGAATTGCAAAATCAATATGATGAAATAAAAGTTATGATTGATAAAGATGAAAATAATCCTAAAATAAATAGACTTATGAAAAGCTATAGTGCTAAAGACAAACAAGATTTATTAGTTAGAATAAAACCACATCCAAAAAGTGTAGCTATTGCACAAGCTGCAATGGAGAGTGGATGGGCTACTTCAAGATTTACAAAAGTTGCAAATAATATTTTTGGTGTGTGGTCATTTAATAAAAACGAACCAAGAGTTCCAGCATCTCAAAAAAGAGGTTCAAAAACTATTTATATAAAAAAATATTCAACTATTTCTGATTCTATTCGAGATTATTATAAAGTTTTAGCATCTGGTAAAGCATTTAAAGAGTTTAGAAAACAGAAGATGATAAGTGATAACCCTTATGAATTAGTGAAAAGATTGGATAAGTATTCTGAAAAGGGTGCTGAGTATGGTAAGGAACTTGCTGCGATGATAAAATATAATAAATTTTATAGGATTGATAATAAATGATAAAATATATAATAATTTTATATTTAAGCGTTGTAGTGCTTTTTGCATCTGATTATAGATATAGAAAATATGAACATGTAAAAAATTTCATAGAACCATTAGCTCAAAAGTCTATAGAATTAGGTTTGAAATATAATGTTCCCCCTTCAGCTATTTTAGCTATTGCAAGTGTTGAGTCTGGTTATGGTCGTGGTTATGTAGCTAGTATAAGTGGTAATATCTTGAGTTTAGGAACAAATAAAGGTGAAAAAGAGTTACCTCCACTTTTTTTACCAAATATTAGAGAACCTTATAAGATAATTTATAATCCAAAAGAGATAGCTAAGTATAAAAAAAGTGAATTAAGATATAAAAAACGAGCAAAAAGTTTAAAAAAAGATTATCGTCCAACTCCTTATGCAGGCACAACAAAAATGTTGGAATATTTTGATAATAATAAAGAAGATAAAATTAAAGCAAATCTTATGTGTATAGATGATTTTTGTAGAGTTTGGATAAGTGAATCTTACAGATATGAACCATTTAAAAAAGCAAGAAGAGATTTAGATAAAAGAGTTTCTCTAGCTGGTAAAGATGTACTTTTTACAAAAATAGTATCTGAGGAACTTATAAATAATATAGGTGGTAAACCTCACTCATTTAATTATCGAAAAACTTGGCCTAAAAAAGTTATAACTGTTATGAAAAATATTGGATTAGTAGAACTTTTAAAAGATATGAGAAATGGTAAAAGTTTTAATGATGCATGGAAGAGAGGATAATCAAGAATTTATCTCTTCCTCTTTCTCTTGTAACTCTAAAAGTTCTTCAACTTTGTATTCATATAGTTCCTCTAACTCTTCAAGTTCTTTAGCAAGTTTGCTTAAACCTATCTCTTCATAACATTTAGGGTCTGATAAACATTCGTTTTTTTCTTCTATTTTATTTTCTAGTTCATCAACTTCTAAAGGTAGCTTTTCTAAGGCTATTTTCTCTTTATAGGTAAGTTTTATAACTTTTTCTTTTTCCCTCATTTTTGGTTTTTCTTTTTTTGATTCTTTTTCCATATCATCTAGTTCATGAAGTTCTCTTTCAAGTTCAAGGTACTCTGAATAGTTTTGATAAGACTCTTCTATCGTTTTATCTTTTTTAAATATGAAAAGTTTTTTAGCTATTTTATCTATAAAGTATCTATCATGACTAACAATTATAACAGCACCTGCAAAGTTAGTAAGTTGTTCTTCTAAAATATTGATTGTAGGAATATCTAAATCGTTTGTAGGTTCATCTAAAATTAAAATATCTACATTTTTTGTAAAGAGTAGGGCGAGTGCTACACGATTTTTTTCACCACCGCTAAGTACACCTATTTTCTTATCTAAAAATTCACGGGGAAATAAGAAGTTTTTTAAGTAACCATATACATGAAGGTTTTTTCCACGCACTTCTACTCTATCACCACCTAATGGGCAAAAAGTTTCTACTAAATTTTTATCATCATCTAGCATCTCACGATGTTGATCAAAATAACCTATAGTAAATTCACCTTGTTTTATAGACCCACTTGTTGGCTGTAGGCGACCGAGTAGAGCTTTAAGTAGTGTAGATTTTCCACTTCCATTTGGTCCTACTATGGCTATAACATCTTTTTGAAGTATGCGAGTGTTAAAATCTTTTAGTAACTCTTTACTCCCAAGTGTAAGAGCTAAATCTTCAACTTCAAAAAGCATTTTTTGTTTGTTTATACTTTTATCACGATTAAAATGTTTCGCTTCTCTTTGTAACTCTACTGACATCTTTCTTATCTGAGCTGGGTTTGTTTTAGCATCTTCACGGAGGTTCATTAACCTTTCTTTTCGCCCCTCATTTCGTTTAAGTCTAGCACGAACTCCACGAGCATACCATTCATTTTCCCTCTTTAGAACACCTAGAAGATTATCATGTTGTTTTTGCAGGGTTCTAAGATATTCAGCTTTTTGAGTTAGGTAATTGCTATAACCACCGCTATACTCTTTAAGTGAACAGTTTTCAACTTCTACACTTTTAGTAGCGATTTTATCTATAAAGTATCTATCGTGAGATATAAAAACAAGTGTAAATTTTTCTTTTAGGATAAGTTCTTCTAAAAATTCAACCATATAAACATCAAGGTGATTGGTAGGTTCATCAAGAAGTAAAACATCTGGTTTTTGGAGAAGTAAAGATGCAAGTGCAACACGACGCTGTTCCCCACCACTTAAAAGTGCTACAGGTTTTTGTTCATACTGTTTTAGTTGAAAATGTTGGATAATTCTTTCTATCTTATCATCAAGATTCCATGCATTATGATGGTCTATATAATTTGAAATTTTTTGATGTTCATCTATTAGTTTTTTATCGTCAAAATTATCAGCTAAACGAGATGATAGTTCATTGTATTTTTCTTTTGCAGAATTTAGTTCATCAAGTCCAGCTTCAACTGCTTCTCTTACACTTTGTCCATCTTTAAAGTTAGGTTTTTGAGATAGCATCTTTACTTCAAGATTTTGACGAATAATTCTTCTACCATCATCTTGATCAAGTGTTCCATTTACTATTTTCATAAGTGTAGATTTTCCACTACCATTTTTACCAATGATAACGATTCTTTCACCCTCATTTACATGAAAATTTATATCAGTTAAAATTTTTTGTGCTTCATAATGTTTTGAAATATTTAGTAGGTCTATAAGTGCCATATTTGTTTTAGTTCCCTTATTTTGGGGTTTATTTGTTGGTATTGAAATTTGACATACTATCGTAGATGTAGTTAATTGAGGTTTAAACCCAAATAATGTAGAATGCAATCAATTTAACAAAAGAATAAAAAGAGTCTAAATATGATACAAATTAACCATTTATATAAATCAGTAAAATTATTGAAACAAGAGATAGAAGATTATGATATTAATCTTGAAAGTAGTAAGATTTTAATCCAAATCTTTACATCAATTTTAGATATTAAATATATAAAAAATATGTTATCAGATGTATTAAATCTTTTACCTAATGCTACAATTATAGGTACATCAACATCTGGTGAAATTTTAAATGGCTCTATGATAGAGAATAAATCTGTTTTAAGTATATCGGTATTTGAAACTGTAACAATTAGTAGTAGTTATAGTATAGGAGATGATTCATCTACTCTTGGTAAGAAGATAGCTACAGATTTATTTAAAAAAGATAGTCGTTGTATCATAGCTTTTGTAGATGGTTTAAATCATAATGGAGATAATTTTTTAGAATCTTTAAATGATAAAAATCAAAATCATATCCCTATAGCTGGTGGTATGAGTGGAGATATGCAAAAGTTTGAAAATACATTTACAATATTTGGTGATAAAGTTTTTGAAAATGGTGCAGTAGCTGTAAGTTTAAATGGAAAAAATCTTGAAGTTTTTCAAGATTATAACCTTGGATGGAGAGCTGTTGGACCTAAATTTATTATAACAAAATCTAAAAATAATCGTGTTTATGAGATAAATAATAAACCTATACTAGAAATATATGTAGAAGTTTTAGGTGAGGATGTTATAAAAAATCTTCCAAACTCAACTATAGAATTTCCTTTAATAAAAAATATCAATGGAACTTTAATAGCTCGTTCAATGGTAATAAAAATGGATGATGACAGTATTTTATATGCTGGAAATTTATATGAAGGTGATGAAGTTCAATTTGGTATAGGTAGCTCAATGCTTGTAAATCAATATGCACCGTCAAATTTAATAAAATCACATAAACATGAGATTCAAGCTTCTTTTATATACTCATGTTCAGCAAGAAAGCAGTTCTTAGGATACTCTTTAGAGAAAATTTTTCGTGAATTTGCAACAATATCACCTTCTGTTGGTTTTTTTACTTATGGTGAATTTTTTTATTCAAAAGATGAAAGTTCACTTTTGAATATAACAACAACAGCACTCTTTTTAAATGAAAAAAATACAAAACTAATTTCTTCAAAAACTAAAGATGCTTTTTTATCACCTAATCATCTTTCTAGTGTAGATAAAGCGACATATCATTTAATTGATTATATGACTAAAGAACTTGAACAAAGAGAGAAAGAAGTTTTATTTAATAAACAGCGTGTAGATGAATACATAGATGCTATTAATTCTACACTTATAATCTCAAAAACAGATAAAAAAGGGATTATTACATATACAAATGATAAGTTTGAAAAGATTAGTGGCTACACCAAAGATGAGCTTCTAGGTAAAGCACATAATATTGTAAGGCATCCAAAAAATAAACCTGAAATATTTAAAGATATGTGGAGAATTATACAAAGTGGTAAAATTTGGCATGGTAGTTTTGCAAATATGAAAAAAGATGGTTCAGTTTATTATGTTACTAGTTCAATTATCCCTATACATGGTATAAATAAAGAAATCATTGAATATATGTGTATAAGGGAAGATATAACAGAGTTAGTAGAGGCTAGGTTAAATGCAGAAGAGGCTAAGGCTTCACAAGAAACTTTTTTTGCTAATATGTCCCATGAGATTAGAACTCCAATGAATGGGATTTTAGGTTTTGCAGATTTATTACTTGAAACAAAACTTGATACTCAACAAAATAAATATATAGATATTATACATAATTCTGCTTCTACTCTATTAAACATAATTAATGATATATTGGATTTTTCAAAGATAAAAAATCAAAAAGTTATTTTAGAATCTATAGAGATGGATAGCATCAGAGAGCTTGAAAATGTATGTGAACTTTTAAACTCTTTAGCTGGTAAAAAATCTATAAAATATACTAAAAAATTTGATAAAAATATGGCTCCGTATATTTATGGTGATCCTACTAAGTTAAAACAAGTTATTACTAATCTAATCTCTAATGCAATTAAATTTACTCCAGAAAATGGTAAAGTTAAATTTAAAACAAAAGTTATTAAAGATACTCTTGATAAACAAACAATACGATTTAGCATAAAAGATAGTGGAATTGGAATACCAAAAGATAAACAAGCACTTATATTTTCTGCATTTACACAAGCTAATGCATCTACTTCAAGAGAGTTTGGAGGAACTGGTCTTGGACTTAGTATCTCTAAAAGTTTTGTTGAAGCATTTGGTGGTGAGTTGAAACTTAAATCAAAAGAGGGAAAAGGTAGCACTTTTTATTTTGATATAGAATTTAAAACTTGTAAAAAAATAGATACTAAAAAAATTGAATTTATGGATAAAAAAGAATCTGAAATCAGAACAATTTCAAATGCAAAATTAAAAGTTTTAATTGCAGAAGATTATGAAGTAAATAGAATTTTAATGGAACTTATTTTTAAAGATTATGATATAGAACCATCTTTTGCACTAGATGGTTTAGAAGCTGTTGAAAAAGTAAAAAATAATAGATACGATATAATTTTCATGGATATAAATATGCCAAATATGAATGGTATAGAAGCAACAAAAAAAATAAGAAAACTCTCAAAAGATATACCCATAGTAGCTTTAACAGCTAATATTATAAAAGATAATGAAGAAAAATTTTTAAATATAGGTATGACTGAATCTCTTGGAAAACCGATAGATAGAATACAATTACAAAAAATACTTTTTAAATATTCATTAGAGAAGTAATTAAATGTACTCAAGTACAATGTATATTTTTTATCATTTCTTGTATAATTATCACATTATTTAATTACAGGAGTCCCCTATGTCAGTTATTATTGGAAAAGTTTCAAGTTCAGATGATGGTAAGTTTTATGTAAAAAACCCAGATGGTACTATTCGTGAGTTATCAGTTGGTGATAAGATTTATGAGGGTGATATTGT
>JAYEHQ010000081.1:8127-9431 GCA_034659595.1 Campylobacterota bacterium | reverse complement strand
CATGTAATTAACTTTGAAAAAGTAAAAATTTTAAAAAGTGCTGTGATTTATGGAGCAAATGCTTCAGGGAAATCTAATTTAATCAAATCAATGGATTATGCAAAAAAAATAATTTTAAAAAGTTTAAAGGATGTAGATACCTATAAGAAGTATTTTAGACTTGACAATGAAAGTTTAAAAAAACCAACTCAATTTGAATTTCAAATTGAAATTGACAATAGATTCTTTTCATATGGATTTTATTCATTATTGCAAAGTAAAAAAATTACCGAAGAATGGCTTTTTGAAATTGGAAAAAATAAATCAGAAAAAATTTTTGAACGAAATGAAAATACTATTACATTAGGTAATATGTTTCAAAAAAATAAAAAGCTTCAAAATAGATTTAATATATATATTGATGACATGAAAAATCAAACTGACCAGTTATTCTTATCAGAAATTGCAAACAAAGATTTGGACACAGCAGAAATTCCAGAAGTAGCACTAATTAATAATATTTATGAATGGTTTAACAAAAAATTAGTCATTTTATATCCTGACTCAAAATATGGAGGAGTTTCATCAATTGGTAAAAACAACAGTCTATCAAAAATATTCAAAAAACATTTAAAAGAATTTGATACTGGGGTTATGGATATTTCTTCTATTGAAGATGAGTTTGAAAATTGCAAAGAGTTAACAGCTGACTTGAAAAAAGAAATAGAAAAAGATTTACAGGAAGATAACGTAAAGATATCACTTCAAGGTCTTGCAGGAATGCTTCTTACCATCTATAAAGATGATAAAGAGAATATCAAAGTGCAGAAACTAGGACTAATTCATGGATTAGATATGAAAGAAGTTTTCGAACTAAAAGATGAATCAGATGGAACTAGACGTTTATTTGATTTAATCCCTTTAATAAAAAAATTTGATGATGACTATACTATCATAATAGATGAATTTGATAGAAGCTTACATCCAAAATTAACAAAGAAATTTTTTGATTTATTTTATAGTATTGAAAAGTCAAAAGCACAACTAGTAATTACTACTCACGAATCAACTTTACTTGATTTAAATTTATTAAGAAGGGATGAAATTTGGTTTGTTGAAAAAAATGAAATTGGTGCTTCAAATATTTTTTCTCTAAATCAATTTAAAGTAAGGTACGATAGTAAAATTGAAAAAGCTTATTTACTTGGTCGCTATGGGGCAATTCCAATTTTTAAAACATTTGATGAATTAGATACGGATAGCTAAAATGGGATTCAGTGACACTAATTTTGACTCACCAATTTATATTGAAGAAGAAAAAGAGC
>JAYEHQ010000081.1:0-8027 GCA_034659595.1 Campylobacterota bacterium | reverse complement strand
GCAAGTGACCCTAAAAATATTGTTTGTAACTTAGATAAATTTATTGAAGAAAAATATGACTATAAGAGTGAACATGATGAAATGTGGGTAATATGGGATAGAGAAAAAGTTGAATCAAGAAAAAAGCACATATTAGAAATGATTCCTATCTGTAAGAAAAAAAACTATCATATAGCAATGACTAATCCACTTTTTGAATTTTGGTTATTAATGCATATTGCAGATATTAGTCTATATAATACTGATGATTTGTATAAAAATGAAAAAGTAAATACTGTTAGAAGATTTATAGATAAGGAGCTATCCAATATACTAAAAGATGGCTACAACAAAAAGAAAAATAAATTTAATAAAAATATAGTTACTATTGAAAATATTACAAGAGCTTTGGAGCAAGAAAAAAGCTTTGAAGTTAATTTGGCAAAAATAATTGATAACTTAGGTTCAAATATAGGAAGCTTAATTAGTAAAATTTTAAACATCTAACAAAATCTAGGAACTAATAAATTTTCTATGAAAATTTACAGTTCAAGTCAGCCGTTATAGGTAAACAAACTCTTAAAATATTATAAGTCAATATCAATCTTTTTCAGAGTTAGTATCAAATGCTTTACAGCTTTTGATAGAAAAGCAAAAAAAAGAACAATATAAATTAGCAATGATAGAAGCCTAAAAAGATGATTTATACATTCAAGATATGAAGATGTAGGTTAAGCATATATAACAAATACTATGAGCTTTTATCGTGAAAGTGAGTATAAATAATAAATTTATAAAAATGAAGCTTTTTTTAACTTATTATTAACCACATAATAGGTAAAATCGCTGTCAATTTATAACTAATGGAAATATCAATGAAAATTATTTTAGCAACTTTTATGTTACTTTTTACTACAAGTCTTATGTCAAATGTGATTAATACAATTAATTATAAGGGAATGAATCAAATATCTGATGGTGTTGCTCTTCGAATGCTTAATTTTGAAAAGGGTGATGAAGTTGATGAAAAGATGATTGATGAAGCGATTAAAAAATATTTTAAGCAGGGGTATTTTACAGATATTTATGCTGAGATAGATGGAGATGTTTTAACTTTTAACTTTACAGAAAAACCAGTTATTTCTCAGATAGAGTTAAAAGGTTATAAGGAAAATGATAAGGATATTATAGATACAGTTATCCAAATCAAAAAAGGTTCTTTATATAACGAGAAGAAATTAGAATCAGCTAAAAAAAGAATTATGGATGCTATAAGTCAAGATGGGAAGATTGATAGTGTTGTTGAGATTCAAAAAGAGTATCTTGATAATGGAAGTTTAAAAGTTATTTTCGTTGTAAATGAGGGTGAAGAGATTATAATTGAAAAACTTAATTATCATGGTGTAGCTGGACTTGATAGTGATGACTTTGATGAAGTTATATCAAATAAAGAACATGAGTTTATGGGTTGGTTTTGGGGTAGAAATAATGGGGAAATGGATCTTAATAACTTAGAATATGATCCTTTGAGAATAAGAGATTATTATATGCAATTTGGATATTTAGATGCTAAAGTAAATAAGCCTTTTGTTCGTGTTAATTTTAATCATTATACAGCAGATATAAACTATCAGATAGAAGAGGGTTCAGTTTATACTATAAGTGCTATCTCTTTTGAACAAGTAACTCATGTTATAGATGAAGAAAAAATAAAAGAAGTTATTAAACTAGAAGTAGGTGAACCTTTTAATATTAAAACATTTCGTTCTGATTCTGACAAGATTAAAACTCTTATAGCTGATTTAAGTTATGCTTTTACACAGGTTGTTCCTGATTTGAAAAAAGATAAAGAAAAAAACACAGTAGAAGTAGTTTTTAAAATTATACCAGGTGATAAAGTTAAGATTAGAGATGTTGTTATTTCTGGAAATAATAGAACCTTAGATAGAATCGTTCGTCGTGAGCTTTATCTTGGACCGGGAGATATGTACTCACTTACAGATCTTAAAGATTCTCGTAATGCACTTGGGCGACTTGGTTTTTTTGAGGGTAATACAATAGAAGAAAAAAGAATAAGTCAAAATAGTATGGATTTGATTGTAAAAGTAAAAGAAGCACCAACTGGAAATGTACAGCTTGGTGGTGGATATGGTAGTTATGGTGGTATCATGCTTACTGTTGGAGTTAATGATAGAAATATTTGGGGTTCAGGTATAAATATTGGTCTTCAAGGTGAACTATCACAAACAAATAACTCAGCTTCATTTAATATCTCAAATTCTAGAATGAATGATAGTGATTTTAGTGGTAACTTTGCTATTAACTATTCAAATAATGAATATAATGATTACAGTGTTAAATCTGTTGGTTTTAGTGTTGGTAGTGGATATAGATTTACTAGACATATATCAGGATACCTTGGATATAACTTATCTGACAATACATATAGTGATATAAATTATGATACAAACGATACTTACTATAGAGAGCTTTATGATTTTGAAAGTTACTCTAAAAGTTCTGTAACAGTTAGCGTAAAGTATGATGACACAGATGATTATTATTTACCTCGTGAAGGTCTTACTTTGAGTCAATCAATAGAAAAGTCTGGAATTGGTGGAGATGCAGAATTTATGAAGTTTAGAACAGATTTTGCAAAATATAAAGGTTTGGATGAATATATTGGGTTTGATGCTATTTTAAGATATAAAGCTAGATTTTATTATTTAATTGATGATGGATATATCCCAACTGCTGAAAAGTTTTATATGGGTGGTATGAGAAGTGTAAGAGGGTATGAGTCATATTCATTAGCACCTAAACTTCCAGCAGATAGCACTGGATATGAAAGAACTTTAGGTGGTGAAAAAACTTTTTCAAATAATATAGAGCTTAGTTTACCTCTTATTCCAAAAGCTAAAATGCGTTTTCTTGCTTTTGCAGATTGGGGTACTATAGGTGATTCTAATATAGATGAAATAAGTCGTGGTGGTTATGGTGGAGGGATAGAATGGTTCTCTCCAGTTGGACCTATACAGTTAGTGTTTGCTAAACCATTAGGTGAAGAAGAGGGAGATAGAACTTCTAACTTTGAATTTAGTATGGGACAAAGGTTTTAGAACCTAATTTCCATCTCTTCAATTTTAGATAGTTTTTTTATAGCTTCTTTACTAATAGAAAGATTTTTCTTCGTAAGAATATTTAAAATACCATCCCTAAATTTTAATTCAAAATCAATATTTCTTGGTTTATGACTTAGAAGTGCTATAGTTAACGATAAAAGAAAACTAAGCTTATTTAATTCCTCTCTTTTTGGTAAAATCTCTTTATATTTTGAAACATGTGCATCTGATGGAAACTTTTTGCTAGCATATCTCGTTAAAGTGGAGATTAGTTGTATTTGTTTGTGTGTAAAGCCATATTCTAATGCACTTTGGCATAGATAGTAACTATGTTTATTTTGAGAATAAAAATGTATATTCCCACCAACTAAATAAAGTTTTGCAGCTGTTGAGAGTTCATAACGGTAACTTTTATCAAGTCCTAAATACTCATAAGTTATATCAAATAGCTTTTTACTAAGTTGATTTAATTGATTTGCAAAATTATTGTCTTGAATATGATTATCTATAAGGTACCTAACTGATACATTATAATTTACTGGGAATCTATCTTTAGAGTGTCTAAGTAAATCGCTTAGATATACACCCTCTCTTACACCAACACCACTTGTAATTAAATTATCTACTGATGAAAGTTTTTTTATTAATCTTGATAGTATTAGTGAACCAGGTTTAATAACATCGAATCTATCACTTTTGATATTTAGTTGTTTTAATTCAGTTTCATTTGCATTTAAGATAGTATCTATAAAATTTATAAATTCAGAAGTTGAGTACTGGTATCCATGAAGTTTTTTTAGTGGATAGTTACTATTTTTCATTATAGCACTAGAAATAGCTCTAAATGTACCACCAATCCCAACTATTGTTTTAACTTTTAGATTATCTAAAACTTCCAATTTTGAATCAGTATATTTAATAGCATCCTCTAATTTGTTTTTATCAAAAAATAGTTCTTTTAATCTTACTGTTCCAAGTTCAAGGGAGATAGTATTTTCAATATTTTTATGATTGATTATAGAAAATTCAGTTGAACCACCACCAATATCTATGCTAAGTGCATTGTTAAGTTCTGGAAGTAGATTTATGCATGACACGGCACCTAGATAAGCTTCTCTAGCTCCATTTATGATTTTTATATTTAGTTTTAGATTTTTTGAAACTTTTTGTAAAAACTTTTTTTTATTTGGGGCATCTCTTAGTGCTGAAGTAGCTACACATAAGGTTTTTTTAGATTTTAAAGAAGATGAAATACTTAAAAAGTTTTCAAGTGCATCATAAGTTCTTTGCATTGGTAGTTTTTGAAGATTACCATCATTTTGATATGCATCTTCACTTAGTCTAACTTTTGCTTTTGCTTCATGTAAGATATGAAAGGCAAAACGACTTGTTTTTTCATAAACCACCATTCTAACTGAGTTAGAGCCTATGTCTATAACCGTAGTTCGTTTTGCCATTTTATTATTCTTCTTCTAAAATAGTTTTATACTTAAATTGAAGTTCTGCTATTGTTTCGGCATGATCTTTATCAGCAACTATACAATCAACAGGACAAACAGATATGCATGATGGTTCATCATATACTCCAACACACTCTGTACAACGGTCTGGGTCAATAAAGTAGATTGGGTCACCTTCTTCTATCGCCTCAGTTGGACATTCATCACGACATGCATCGCATGCTATACACTCATTATTTATAAGTAAAGCCATTAAAAAACCTCAATTTAATATTTTAGAAGTTTATATCAAAATAAAGCTTTATTAGTTTTGAAATCACTTATTCTTTGGGATAATACATGATAGTTTTGAATTTAGTTGTAAAGAAGCGACTGCACCAGATATACCATCTGTTCTATTTTTTAAAGATATATTAGCACCAAGAGCATCAGCAGCACTTTTAGCAAGAAATAAACCTAGTCCTACGCCACTTTTATTTCCTTGTCTTTTAAAAGGGGCAAAAAGATCTATCTTTTCATCTATACCACAACCCTCATCAATCACTTCTATTAGTAAGCCAACATTATCTTGTGAACTTCTTAGGATTACTTTTTTATCTTTTGGTGTAAACTTTAATGCGTTTTGCAAAAAGTTTTGGATTATTTGATTTAAAAGAGTTACTTGCATAACAGCCATAAATCCATTTGGTTCAAAACTCATTTCTAATTTTTTATTATCACTTTCAGCTAAAAGTTTAAAGTCATTTGCTTTTTCTTTAAGTATCTGTATAACATCAACTTGAATTGGTTTATCTAATTGGGCACCCTCTTGCCTACCAATATTTAAAATACTTGAAACTATAATATTCATCTCATCTACTGTTTTATTTGTAATTTTAAGTGCCTCTATATACTCTTCTGGTGAGCGTTTTTTCATGAGTGTAACTTGGTTTTTTAGTTTAATAACTGCTAGTGGAGTTTTAAGTTCATGTGCAGTTCCGATAAAGAGTTCTTTTTGATATTTTACAAAATTTTGTATTCTTAAAATTAGATGATTTATCGTAATACCAAGTGGTTCAAACTCTTGAGGAAGTTTTTCAACCTCTAAAGGTTTTATAAGGTGTTCATTCATATTTGATAATTTCTTACTCATTGTATGAACAGGTGATACAAGCATTTTTGAAAGTGTAATAGCATAAATTACAACAAGTACAAATCCAGCAATATTTATAATAAATATATAATTTAAAATTTTATCTAAAAGTTTTTTTGTAAAAGTTATCTCTTTTGTGATTTTTAGATAGCTAATATTGCTAAGATGAAATGGATATACAAGAGTAAGATATGTTTTTTTGTTAATTGTATTTTCATATAAATCTATGCCAGTATGAGCTTTTTTAAGATATATAACTTCAACACTTGGACCTATGTTTACATCTTGTGCTATAGATTTATTTGTAGATATATTTTTTGCATATAAGATTAGTTCTTGCCGTTTTTCTTCATAGATAGAATTTTCTATATATAGATAAAGCATTGATGAAAATATGATTATTAGAGAAGCTAAAGAAAATATAAGTTGAATTAGAAAGTTTCTTCTAATACTTTTTTTTGAAAGGAGTGAAAACATGATTAGTACCTATAATTTTAGAAATATTCTAAAATTATAGCACTAAGTTATTAATTAGTTGATTTCTTTTGGAAAACAAAAACGGTAACCACGACGACGAACAGTTTCAATCGTTGTAATTCCTAATGGCTTATCCATTTTTTGTCTAATTTGATTAATAGCAACTTCAATTACATTTGGAGTAACTAATTCTGGTTCTTCCCAGATAGCATCAAGAAGTTGTTCTTTTGATACGATTTGATCACGGTGACGAGCAAGGTGAGTAAGAACTTCAAAAGGCTTACCTTTTAGCTCAATCTCTTTCTCTTTATAAGTGATTTGTTCCTCTTCAGGATTGATAATAAGGTCTTCAATTTCGATTATATTACTACCACCAAAACGAAGACGAGCTTCGATACGAGCAACAAGTACATCAAAATCAAAAGGTTTTCTAATATAGTCATCTGCACCAGCTCTTAAAGCTTCGATTTCACTATCATTATCATCTCTAGCTGAAAGTACAACAACTGCTGTTTTTGGAGTATTTGATTTAATATCACCAATAATATCAACTGAGTTTCCATCTGGAAGCATCCAGTCCATAAGTACTAAATCGTAGTTACGAATATCTAAGTAGTATTCACCATCTTTTAGAGTTTCAACTACATCACTTTGGTAACCAAATTCTTTTAGTCCCTCAGCAAGCATTTTATTTAATGTAACTTCATCTTCAATAATTAATATACGCATGTATTTGTTTCCTATAAATGAAAATTTTTGTGAATTGTATCATAATTTTAGCTAACTTTAAACTAAAATTCAATTTTTTTTAATAAAAGATTAAATTTCAATTAAGAAATATTAGTATGTATTTCTAACACTTACTTTGCAGTTGGGCATGATAGAGGGTTTTGTTAATTTTATATCAAGTTTATCTATAAGTTTAAATTCTTTTAATAAAATAGTTTTTAGTCCATTTAGTGCGTCTTCTATTAGTAGATATTTATTTTTAATCATATTATTTTTTATAGTGTTAACAACGATAGCATAATTTATAAAATCATCCTTGTAGTTATACTTGATAGTTAGATTTACTATAACATCTTGCGGAGTTTCTCTTTCAAAATCTAAAATCCCAATAATACATTGAAATTTTAAATCTTCTATATGAATTGTCATTAAACTACTCTTTTTTCTTTACCATTAAATAGACGAATAATATTTGGAATATGTTTATAGTAAAGTATAAAAACAATTATAACAACAGGAGCATGAGTCATATCTGGATGTATAAAAAAGCTAGATATTAGAAGTGCAGCAACACCACTTAATGATGAAACAGAAGATATTTTTATAGTTTTTGCACCAATCGCCCAAACAATTAAAGCAATTATAGTTTCAACAGGAAGCATGAATATCATAACACCCATCCCAGTAGCTATACCTTTACCACCTTTAAAACCTAAATATGGAGAGTAGCAATGTCCAATAACAGCTAAAACAGCAATACCCCATAAAGTAGCTTCACTCATGCCACTAAAATAAGCAATGATTAAAACAAATAAACCTTTAAATGCATCAAGTGCTAGAGTAGCTCCACCTAGTTTTTTAGCTAAGTCGGGATTCTTTTCTTTTACAACTCGTAAAACATTAGTAGCACCAATACTACCACTACCACTCTCTTTTACATCAACACCAGCAAACTTTTTTGCAAGTAAAAGACCAAAAGGGATACCTCCAACTAAATAAGCAAGTATAAAAAACTGAACGGTTGTATTAAATAAAAAATCCATAAAAATCCTAAAAATTAATTATGAAATTTTAACTTTTGTATGATTATAAGCATATAAAAGTTTTATATAATTGTATAATTTAATA
>JAYEHQ010000080.1:2406-9579 GCA_034659595.1 Campylobacterota bacterium | reverse complement strand
CGGACGTCTCCACCAATCAAACTTCTTATTTTTTAACAAAAAGTTTTTTAATAAAAGCAAATATTGCTCTAAAAAAGTAAAGTACTAAATATACAAAAAAAGTATAAAGTAGTGGGTGGATGTAGTTGCCCATCTCTTGCATTAATCCCAATCTTTCTGTAGGATTGCTTAGTAAATCTGGATGCATTAACAAAATTAATATTGTTAACAACGCGGTGTATATAGTGAGTTCTTTTTTTAGTAAATTAATCATACAAATATTTTATCATTATTCATTTTATATGTAAGTAAAATCTTCATCTTCATTAGGTCTTCCTTCTAATGTTACGAATGGTTTATAATGGGATTTATATGATAAACTTGGACAATCCTCAACATAGTAGCCTAGATATATCCAACTTTTGTTAGTTTTTTGAGCAAATTTTATTTGTTGATATAGAGATAATTTTCCTAATGCATATTCAGAATAATCTGGATCATAATAAAAATATATAGATGAGATTCCATCATCTAAAATATCTATCAAATCAACACCAATAAGTTTGTTCTCAACAAAATATAAAACTTCATAACCAAAATCATTATAACCATCTACAAATGAAGTATAATAATGTTCGGGAGTAGTTTGGTTGTAATTCCAACCTTTTTTATCTTTCATAAATAGATGATATTTTTCAAAAAGTGATAGATGTTCTTTTGTTAAACTAGGTCTTCGTATAGTTGTTTTAATATTATGAGCTTTTTTTATAACTCGTCTTTGAGATTTAGAAAACTTGAAATTTTCAACATCTATTTTAATGCTTTGACACTCTACACATGATGAACAGATTGGTCTAAAATACATTTTTCCAAATCTTCTAAAACCTCTTTCTATAAGGTTTTGGCAATTAGAAGTATCACAGTTATCAATCATTTTATAGTGCATAGTTTGTTCACAAGATTCAAGATATGAACATTTATCGTTTAAGGAAAATTCTTTAAGTATATTCATATTGTAATTTTGACATAATTTTATCAATAGCTAGTACAAAAAGGGGAAGTTTTGAATTTATTTTTAAAACATAAAATTATTATTTTAAGAGTTTTGGGTTCTTTGATGCTGATTGTTGGTTTATTAGTTCAATTTTGGAGTACTCCAAAAGAGGGTTTAAGTGAAAACGACAAAGCTCTTGCAAGAATAGCAAGAATGGAAGCTAGTGTAGCAGGGCATAGTACCAAGGCTCATAAAAAAGAGACTGATACATCTAAATTTGTAGAAAATATTAAAAATGCTCAAGAGAAGCAGATTCAATACTTTACTATTTTATCTATACTTTTTGGAATTGGATTTTTAGGTTATAGTTTTATTTCTCAAAATCATGAAAATGAAGATTCTACTCTGTAGAAGCGGTTCCCTTATTTTGAGATATAAGTACATCTTCTATCATTTTACTTATATCTCCATCCAAGATACCACTTATATTTGAATAAGCTTCGTTACTTCTCGTATCTTTTACTTGTTGATATGGTTGCATAACATAAGACCTTATCTGATGCCCCCAGCCAATTTCACTTTTAGATACCCCATCTAACTCAGCTTTTTTTGCTTCAAGTTCTAGTTCATAAAGTCTAGATTTTAACATCTTCATAGCTGTTGCTTTGTTTTTATGTTGGCTTCTACCGTTTTGGCATTGAACCACTATATTTGTTTCTATATGAGTTAGTCTTACCGCTGATTCTGTTTTATTTACATGTTGACCACCAGCTCCACTAGCACGATATGTATCTACTCTGATGTCTTTATCTTCTATCACTATGTCTATATCATCATCTATCTCAGGAGAGACCATCACAGATGAAAAAGATGTATGTCGTTTTGCATTTGAATCAAATGGTGAGATTCTTACAAGTCTATGGATGCCATTTTCCACTTTTAAATATCCATAAGCATTTTCACCTTTTATGATGACAGAAACATCTTTTATACCAGCTTCCTCTCCAACTTGATAATCAAGTATCTCTATACTAAAATTTCTTCTCTCAGCCCATCTTTTATACATACGAAGAAGCATCTCTGCCCAATCTTGACTTTCAGTTCCACCAGCCCCAGGATGGATAGATAAAATAGCATTATTTGAATCATTATCACCGCTAAGAAGTACTTCTATCTCCATACCTAAAATAAGCTCTTCTAGTTGTGAAGCTTCATCAAAACAACTAACTATAGTCTCTTCATCCTCTTCCTCTTTTGCCATGTCATATAGTTCTATAGCATCTTCAAGGGCATCTTTTGCAACTAAATATTTATCTAGTTTTCTTTGAAGTATAGTTTTTTCTTTTTGAACTTTAGCAGCATTTGAAGCATCATTCCAAAATTCTTGTTCATTTTCTAACTCTTCTATTTTTTTAAGATTAGAGTTTATTTTATCTGGTTCAACAACACCAGTAATGTTATTTATTTTTATTTGTAAGTTTTTTAGAAGTTCAGTATATTCATAATTGTCCATAAGTTATCCATATATTGTATAATTGCGAAAGTATAACACATCAAGGTATAAAATGAAGATTGTTTCAACTCCGTTAGGGTTAAAAAAAATATTAAAAGATAATGAAAAAAATATAGGTTTTGTGCCAACAATGGGGGCATTACATAGTGGGCATATATCTCTTATAAAAGAGGCAAGAGAACAAAATGATTTAGTTGTGGTATCTATATTTGTCAATCCTACTCAATTTTTAAAAGGGGAAGATTTAGATAAATACCCTAAAAAAGATGAAGCAGATAAAAAAATATGTGAACTTAGTGGTGTTGATATACTCTTTTTTCCAAATGCATCTGATATATATGGTAAAGATGAAGTTAGTTTATTAGCTCCACTTATTAGAGGTTTTGTTTTAGAGGGAGCATCTAGACCATCTCATTTCAATGGTGTTTTAACAGTTGTGATGAAACTTTTAAATATAGTAAATCCAGCAAAAGCATATTTTGGAAAAAAAGATGCTCAACAATTAAATTTAATTACTCTTATGGTAAAACAACTTTTTATGGATGTAGAGATAGTTCCAGTTGAAACTGTTCGTGAAAATGATGGTTTAGCACTTAGTAGTAGAAATATATATCTTGATACTATTCAAAGAAAAGAGGCACTTAAGGTTTCAACTTCATTGCGAGAAGCAAGTGATATGATAAGTAAAAATATTTTAGATACTAAACTTATTCGACAAAAAATGTTTATGGTTTTAGAACCACTAGAGATATTTTATGTTGAAATTCTAAATCGTGATTTTGAACTTTTAGATAATGTAGAGATAGGTAATACTATTATTTTAGTAGAAGTAAAAGTGGGTACTACTAGATTACTTGATAATATTTGGCTGTAAGTAACCATCTTCTACTAAAATTTCTACCGCTTTTTTAAAAGTTGGTACAGCAGTTTTAGAAGCAAATTGACTAGATTTTGGTTGAATAACTACTATCCCTATAGTATATTTTTGTTTTTTGTCATTTGCAAAACCTATAAAAGAAGTGTTATATTTATTTACATAGTCTCCTTTTTCAACTATATGGGCTGTTCCAGTTTTACCACCTATAATCAATCCATCAATTTTAGTTTTTTGACCAGTTCCCTCATTTACAGTTTTTACTAAAATTTTATTCATTTTTTGAGCGGTAGAACTCTTTATAACTTGTATCTGCTCTCTTTGGGGTATTTTAGTCTCTTTTCTATTACTATCTATAAAACTATCAACTATTCTAGGATACATAATCCTTCCATTGTTATTAAATACAGTGTAGGCACGGATAAGTTGCATAAGGTTTGCGTGCATCCCATAGCCATAAGATAGTGTAGCTTTGTAAATTTCATTTTCAAATAATTTAACACTAGGGATAGAACCTATCCTTTCATAGGAAAGGTCATAAGTTGATTTTCTAGAAAATCCAAACTCTTTTAAACCTTGATGAAATTCTACAGCAGATAGTTTTTTAGTAAGTTGTAATATACCTATATTTGATGAATGTACTATTACATTTTCAGCAGAAAGCCAGTCAAATCTATGCTCATCTCTTATGATTTTTTTTCCAAGTTTAAATCTACCATTATGTCCATTTACTAAGTCGTAAGGATTTATATATCCTTTATCTAAAAGTAAAGCAAATGCTACAGGTTTTATAACACTTCCAGGTTCAAAACTATATTCAATCATCGCAGAGTTAAGAGAGGGATAATCGCTTTTTTTTATATCTTTTGGTAGGTATCTATTTGAGCTAGCCATTGTTAAAATATTAGCACTACCTATATCCATAATTACACAAATAATCTCTTTAGCATCTATCTCTTTTTTCATTTTAGAGAGCATCTTTTCTATTTTTATTTGAAGTGTTACAGGAATAGTAAGTTTTACATCAAGTCCATCTTGATTTGGTTTTGTAAAGCTTTCTTTATTTAAAATTATATAATTATTGACATCTCTTTTTCCACGGCTAAAACTACTATCTCTTGCAGATAGTTCAGCATTGAATTTTTTTTCAAGACCTTTTACACCTTTTACAAGGGTGTATCCATTCTCTTCAATTTTTTTAGGGTAACCAATTATAGGTGTACCTAAATCATCATATGGATATACTCTTGTTTCTCCACTTTCTAGTATATTTAAACCATGTAAAGTTCTTGAGCCTGTATTTGGATTTATTCTTTCGATAAAAACTTTATATCTTCTAAGCTCATATGCTAATCGTTTTAAATATTGGGCTCTTTTTTCACTTATGGAGTAAGATAAAACTACATAACCTTTTCTTTTTCTAATTTTGATTTTAATTTTTTTGCTGTCTATTCCAGAGTAGATGCTAAAGAGTTGGACAAATAAATCTTCTTTTTGGGGGTCTATATAACGAGTATCGACACTAGCTTTGTAAAGTTTTTTTGTAGTAGCTAAGTGAAAGCCATCAGCACTTATAATCGAACCTCTTTTTGATGTCGAATTTTCACTTGTATATAAAGATGGGATTTTTCTAGATTTGATTGTTGTTGATAACATTACAAATAAAAAAAGCATAAATCCTAAAAATATTAGGACATATAGAAGTATAATCTTTGAGCTTTTATTTTTGTTTTTTATTTCCATTTGTATTTTATATCTGAGTCCTACCTAGTTCTTTATAGGCACTTAAAGCTTTATTTCTTATCTCTAGCATTAGTTTCATACTAGTTTCAGCTTTTCCAATAGCAAGAGCAGCTTGATGTAAATCTTTTACTTGACCAGTTGCTAAATCAGCAGTTGCTTGTTCTTTTACTTCTTGAAGCTCATTAACTTCATTTAAAGCCGATTTAAGATGATTTGCAAAAGCTTCACCACCACTACCACCAGTTAATTTGTCTTTTTGTTTTAAAAGGTCAAGTGTTGATGCTCCACCGAGTGAATCAATTTTACCAAAAGTACTCATAATTTATCCCTTTGACCTATTGTAACAGTCTAATTGCACTGTTGGCCATTGATTTTACACTATCAAAAGCAGCTACATTTGCTTGATAAGATCGTGTTGCTTCTACTAAATCGGCCATTTCTACCACAGGATTAATATTTGGGTATGCAACATAACCATTTGAGTCTGCATCTGGATGGTTTGGTTCAAATTTCATTTTTGGTTTGCTATCATCTCGTGAAATTTTATCAACTACTACACTCATAATAGCTGGATTTACTTTTTTACCAAAGTCACCTTCATCTAGTGGATCTTCATACTTTGCACTTTTTGTCATCCCTTGAAGAGCTTTATTAAACTGTTCATTGAAATCTATAGCTTTAAAAACAACTTGTTTTCGTCTATATGGTCCACCTTCATCTGTTCGAGTTGTTTGAGCATTAGCTATATTACTAGAAATAACATTTACACGAACCCTTTGAGCTGATAAACCATAACCACTTATATCAAAACTATTTAAAAAACTACTCATAATTTATCCCTTAACTTGTTTTTGCAGATGCTTCTATGACACTTTTAAATATCATTTTATCTTTTTTATGTGCGTCTATTAACGCATTAAACATAAGAGAGTTTTTAGCCATCTCAGTTGTTTCAACATCAATATCTACACTGTTACCGTCATTCCTAGCCATATGCCCATCTCTAAAGAATGTTGTAGGTATTGTAGAACTAGATTCATTTTTTGGTTTTATATGTCCAGAATTTGTTTGAGCCATTTTTAATTTTTTAGAATCATCTTTTAAAAGCTCAGCTTTTTTAGCAATCAATGCATCTTCAAAGCTCACATCTCTTGGTCTATAAAAAGGAGTATCAGCATTTGCTATGTTTGAAGAAATCATATCTTGACGCATAGCTCTATAGTTAAGAGCTTTCTTTAGTAGTATGTCAGTTCTTGAAATATCTATACTCATAACGCTTCCCTTATTCTTTTTAATTTATAAGCAAATTTAGTTCCATGTTTGAAAATAAATTATGATATAATTTTTTACTATTTTAACAAAGGATTGATTATGGGTGTATTAAAATTAGAAGATTTACCGTATTATACTTATGATGATTATAAAAATTGGGAAGGGAATGATTGGGAACTTATTTATGGACAAGCTTATTGTATGAGTCCAGCTCCAATGATAAAACATCAAAGGATTACAAATAATATAGGATGGCAATTAAAAAATTTGTTTGATAATTGTAATAAATGTCAAGTGCTTATGCCAGTTGACTGGAAGATAGCAGAAGATACAATTGTTCAACCAGATAACTCTGTAATTTGTCATGAACCAACAAATGAAGCTTATATAACAAAAGCACCTAAGATTATTTTTGAGATTTTATCTAAAAGTACAGCTAAAAAAGATACAGGGTTAAAGTATAATCTTTATGAGCAAGAGGGTGTAAACTACTACATAATTGTTAATCCAACTGAAGAGATAGCAAAAGTATATGAGTTAAAAGATGGTAGATATATAAAAGTGCTTGATGCTAGTGATGAAAAAGTTGAGTTTAAAATAAAAGAGTGTGATAATAGTTTAGAATTTGATTTTTCTAAAATATGGTAATTTAAGTAGTTTTTAAAGAAAATAGGCTCATAATGGTCGTTAAGGTTACTAGAGTAACTCAAATATTTTAATTAAGGAGTCTCTTATGAAAAGAGCAGGTTTTACTATGATCGAATTGATCTTTGTTATCGTTATCTTAGGTATTTTGGC
>JAYEHQ010000080.1:0-2306 GCA_034659595.1 Campylobacterota bacterium | reverse complement strand
CGTTCTGCCATAGTTACTGAAAGACAGAGTAGGCTTATTAAAGGTGATTCATCTTGGATTTCACAATTACATGGTTTAAATAGTGGTTATTATTTTGATGGGGTTGATGAAAATCATACTTTACTTATGTATGGAGTCAAAGCAGAAGATAAAAATGGTCATTGGTATGGACAATCTGGTCTTACATATAAATTTAAAATAGAAGATGCAGATAATATTTTTACATATAATTCTAGTGATGGAACTTTTAAGTGTACATCTGGAAGTAGATGTTCAGATTTAACTGATTGAATTGACATATATTAGTAAAAAATGTATAATTATTACAACGAAGTAGCTCTTTGTGTATGTAAGTCAATTTGGTCATTGGTACTTACGAGTAATAGCCCTGCATCTTTTTGCATTTATCAATATAAGGATATTGATTAATTGTATTTTTATAAAATTTCTCTCATAGGTTCACCTCTTGAACCTTTTACTTATCATTCCTTACAAATTATTAAAATAGGCACCAAAGTTAGTATAAGTGTTAAAAATAGAATTACTAATGGTATTGTTATATCTACAAGTGAAAAACCTAAGTTTAAAACAAATGAGATTTTAGAAATTTTTGATGAGTATTATTCTTCAAAACAGATGGAATTGGCTAAATTTATAGCTACTTATTATGTTTGTTCATTTGGAGATGCTATTAGCGTTATGATGCCATTTTCAAGTTTAGATATGTATTCCTACACGGAGTATGGGAACGAGAAGAACGAAAAGAATGAAAGTATCTCTCAAATCATTCTTTCTGATAAACAAGAAAAAGCTTTCTCTTTTTTACATAAAGAAAAAGTTTCATTACTATTTGGTGATACAGGTAGTGGAAAAACTGAGATATATATGAAATATTTCCAAGAGATGTTAAAGAGTTCAAAAAGAAGTATATTTTTAATGCCAGAAATATCTTTGACTCCACAAATGGATATAAGACTTAAAAATCATTTTGCTGATAAAGTTGTTTTGTGGCACTCTAAATTAACTCCAAAACAGAAAAGAAAAGCATTAACTTCCATATATGATGGTAGTGCATATATTATTGCAGGTCCTCGTTCATGTCTATTTTTACCTATAAAAGATTTAGGATTGATAGTTGTAGATGAAGAGCATGATGATAGCTATAAATCATCCTCAAGACCAAGATATAATGCACGAGATATAGCTATATATATGGGTAAACTTTATAATGCATCTGTTGTCTTAGGTTCTGCTACTCCATCATTAAATTCTTATGTGAAATTTCCAAGTATAAGATTAAAAGGTGGTTTTTTTAATTCAAACAAAAAGTTTATATATGAACCATCAGTAGAATCTCTTAGTCCATTAATAATAAAATCGTTAAAATCAACTCTTATAAAAAAAGAACAAGCGATAGTTTTTGTCCCAACTCGTGCAAATTTCAAGCATCTTATATGTGCTGATTGTGGTCATGATTTTAAATGTGTATTTTGTAGTATTGGTATGAGTATCCATCAAAATACCCGTTCTATGAAGTGTCATTATTGTAATTTTACACAAGCTATTCCGCAAATTTGTCCAGAGTGTTCAAGTGCAACTTTGACTACTTCTCGTTTAGGAACGGCAGAAGCTGTAAAAGAAATAAGTGCAAAACTAGTTGATGCTACTGTGGAGCAGTTTGATAGAGATGTTATAACTTCCTCAGCAAAATTAAAAAAAGCACTTAAAAGATTTAATGATAATGAAACAGATATACTTGTAGGTACTCAGATGCTAAGTAAAGGTCATGATTATCATGGTGTAACTTTAGCAGTTGTTTTAGGAGTTGATAATATGTTAAATATGAGTGATTATAGAGCAAGAGAGAAAGCTCTTTCATTGCTTATACAAGTTTCAGGAAGAAGTGGTAGAAAAAAAGATGCAACAGTTTTAGTTCAAAGTTTTAATGAGGATTTTTTCAGTAAATATATAGATAATTATGAAGAATTTTTAGAAGATGAAAAAGGATATCGTAAAGCTTTATATCCACCATTTAAAAAGCTTTGTAGAGTGCTGTTTTCTCATAAAAACGGTGCAAAAGCAAAAGAGGAGATGCAAAATATGAGGGACAAATTATCACAATGCCCTGATATAGAGATAGTAGGTTTTGGGGAATGTGCTATAAAAAAAGTTGCAAATAAATATAGATTTGAGATATTACTCCGTTCAGATAAAAGTACATCTCTTATAAAAGCTATTAAATTTTCTAAAGTTACACTTGCAGAAATTGATATGGATCCTATAGAGTTTAGTTAAAGTAACAATAT
>JAYEHQ010000079.1:27806-32919 GCA_034659595.1 Campylobacterota bacterium | reverse complement strand
TTTAACTAAAATAATTTTTATGTAGTTGTATTAACTAAGTTTTTCTATAACTACACCATTATCTTTTATAAACTTTGAGATTACTTCGGAATGTGTATGCTCATACTCTTTGGCATACACGATTCTTTTTATACCACTTGCTATAAGGTTTTTACTACATTCACTACAAGGTTCTAGTGTTACATAGATAGTAGCACCATCTATGCTTATACCCTCTCTTGCAGCCCAAATGATTGCATTCATCTCAGCATGGATTTCAAAAGTTTTTGACCATTCATGATGCTCTTTTGTATATTGCCCATCCCAATAATCACAACAGTTTATAAATCCTGATGGTGTTCCATTATATCCTGTACTTAAAATTCTTCCATCTTTAACAATTACTGCACCAACTTGTTTAGATACACAGTTAGAAGCACTTGCTATTTCAGTGGCAATATTTATAAAATTTTTATCATCAAGCATATAATTACTCTGGTTTTCTTATAATTTTTATATCTGCACTATGGCGAAGTCTCGCAAAATAATCACTTAGCACTTGTTCTCTTTTATTGTCCATAATAATATTTGATATTTCAGTTTTTACACTATCAATTTTAGTCTCTTCACTATTTTGAATCTCTTTGATATAAAAACTCATAGCCCCACCTTTTCCATCAGGAATGATAGGGGTAAATGTAGAAACTTCTGTTTTTGTAAGTAAAGATGCTAACTTTGGATTGATCCTATCATAAGGTAAAAGTTGCTCATTTGTTTGAATATCTGGAGCATAAAACATTGGATTGTTGATTTTTTCTTGTAATCTTGCTTTATTAGATGATTGATAGATTATAACGCTAAAAGCACTTGGACGCTCAAAACTATCTTTGTGTAGTTCAAAATACTCTTGTAACTCACTATCCGTAGGGGGAGAAATATGTGAATAAGCTATAGCAGCATGAAGTTTTTGACTAAGTAATCTATATTTTACTTGTTCTTTTAAGTCAGTTGAGCTTAATCCATTTGAATCTCTAACTGCTTTATAAAATTCACTAACACTCAAGTTATTTCTAGATGCTGTTTTTTTAATCTCATCATAAACATCATCAGAACTTACACTCAAACCTCTCTCTTTTATCTCGATTTGTTCAAGTTTTTTACGAACAAGAAGATTTACTGCTCTATCAGCATCAAGATTTTGATTATCCATCTCTTTTTTTATATCAAGAAGTGTTATTGCACTACCTTTTACAACTACTGCAACACCACCAACTGTTTGAGCAGATAAACCAACTACAAATAACAAAAGAAAAAATATTTTATTCATACGAACACCTTTATAAAAACTCACATTAAAATATGGTGCTATTTTACCCACCTTTAACAAATATTCGTCTAAAATATCATCAATTATTCAAAAAGGTTTTTCAATGGTTGTTACTCGTTTTGCTCCATCCCCTACAGGCTACTTACACATTGGTGGTTTAAGAACTGCTCTTTTTTCTTATTTATGGGCTAAAAAAAATAATGGTAAATTTATTCTTCGCATAGAAGATACTGATAAAGCAAGAAACTCAGAGGAAGCTACAAAAGCAATTTTAGAAGCTTTTGAGTGGTTAGGCTTAAAGCATGATGGTGAAATAGAGTATCAAAGTAAAAGAGATGATATTTATGCAAAATATATCAAACAACTTTTAGAAGAGGGGAAAGCGTACAGATGTTATATGTCAAAAGAGGAACTAACTGAGCTTCGTGAAACTCAAATGGCAAATAAAGAACGAACTATGTATGATGGTCGCTATCGTGATTTTGATGGAACACCACCTGAGGGAGTTGAACCTGTTATCCGTATAAAAGCCCCTCAAAATGGAGAGATTTTAGTTCAAGATGGTGTAAAAGGTGATATATCTTTTCAAGCACAAGATATTTTAGATGATTTTGTAATCGCTAGAGCTGATGGAAGCCCAACATATAACTTTGTTGTAGCTATAGATGATGCACTTATGGGTATAAATGAAGTTATTCGTGGTGATGATCACTTAAGTAATACACCTAAGCAGATAGTAGTATATGAAGCTTTAGGATTTGATTTACCTAAGTTTTATCATGTTCCAATGATTCATAATTCAGCTGGAAAAAAACTAAGTAAAAGAGATGGTGCTACTGATGTTATGGCATATAAAGAGATGGGTTATACACCTCAGTCACTTTTAAACTTTTTAGTTCGTTTAGGTTGGAGTCATGGTGATCAAGAGATTTTTAGTATGGATGAGATGCAAGAGTTATTTAATCCTAAAGATATAAATAAGTCAGCATCTATTTATAATACTGAAAAATTAGACTGGTTAAACTCTCACTACATTAAAAATACACCAAATAATGAACTTGTAGAACTCTTAATTGCTTATGATATTGCTTTAACAGCTCATGATAAAAAAGAGATTTTATTAGATGCTATAAAAGAGAGAGCAAAAACTTTAAAAGAGATGGCATTACAAGTAAATGAAATATTAAATACACCAACTTCTTATGATGCAAAAGCGGTTAAAAAAGCATTTAAAGGTAATGCTATTGAGGTATTAAATAGTTTTGGAGCAAAAGTATCTTCATCAACTGAGTTGCATTTACCAAGTGATTATCACCATATAATGGAAGAAGTTATAAATGAGATGGAAATAGGCTTTGGAAAAATTGGACAACCTCTTCGCATCGCACTTTTAGGAAAAATGGGTGGACCTGGTTTGGATGTAGTAATGGCTACTATAGGTAGAGATGAAACGATGCTTCGTATCGCTAATGCGATTACTGTAAATTCTTAAAGTTTAAGAATTTACAGTACGCTTCTTGGAGAGATGTCTAAATTTTCTATTGATGAAAACATCTCTTCATTATACATCTCAACCGCTACTCTACCTATCATTGCACCATTATCTGAACAATACTTTAATTCACTTAGAAGTAAGTCCACATCATGTGGTTTTAGTAACTCTTCTATTTGAGTTCTAAGATAAAGATTAGCAGATGCACCACCAACAATGGCGAATCTTTTTGGTGGATTTGTTTTAAAATACTTTTTTAATTTTTGAGTTAGATGCTTTGTCGCAATATGTTCAAACGATGCAGCTATATCTTTATAATCTTCTTTTTTAGAATCTTGTATGGCAAGTCTTACCGCATTTTTAAGTCCAGAATAACTAAACGCTATTTTTGGTGATTGATGAAGTGGTACTGTAAACTTATACTTTGTTCTATCCCCATCTTTTGCCAACTCTTGAATGAGTGGACCACCAGGATAACCTAGCCCCATCATCTTAGCAACTTTATCAAAACTCTCACCAAAACTATCATCCATACTTTTTGCAACTGTTTGAATCTCTGTTAGACTTTTTATCTCCATCACTTGTGTATGTCCACCAGAAACCAACAAAACAGTCATTGGAAACTGAGTTTCTTTCTCTATAAAAAGTGAATATATATGTCCAACTAGATGATTTACACCTATAAGAGGGATATTAAGAGATATGGCGATAGCTTTTGCCATAGTTACACCCTCTACAAGTGTAACTGCTAATCCTGGGGTAGATGTTACAGCTACAGCTTTTAAATCTTTAAAATAAGGTCTGCATTGTTCTAAGATTTTAGGAAGTGCCTCAGCGTGAAGACGAGCCGCAAGTTCTGGAACTACACCACCATATACACTATGTTCAACCTCTTGAGAGATTTTCTTATGAAAAATAAGTTTATTTGTTTCTATATCTGTTATGGCTATAGCACTATCATCACATGAACTTTCTATACTTAAAATCATTACTTTTTCCTACTCTTTTTATCCCAAATAGCTAAACCAATTACCACTACTATAAGTAACCCAAACATCACACCCCATACAAGTAAATCACCACCACTTGTTGCTTTATCTATCTCTTGCATCTTATTTACCTAACTCTTTACGAATCATTGCATCTATTGCGAATACATCATCAACACTTTTAGGTTCTTGTGTAAATTTATCATACGCATCTAAAATAGTCTTACTAATATCCATAAAACCTATCTCTTTATTTATAAATTTCTCTATGGCTACTTCATTAGATGCATTTATAATTACGCCACGATTTGGATTTTTAAGTAGATTTTCTTTTATCTCCCATATAGGGTAACGATTTTTTTCTATCTCTCGAAACTCCATGCTTCCTACTTTAAGTAAATCAACATGACCTAAGATATTTTCATCCATCTTTTCATCAAGTGCATAAGCGATAGGGAGTTGCATATTTGCATGGGCAAAGTGTGCTGTAGTTGAACCATCTTTAAAATCTATAAGTGCATGGATAAGTGATTTTGTTTCTATGATAGCATCATATTCACCCTCACCAAAAAGCCATCTAGCTTCTAAAAGTTCAAACATTTTATTTACCATAGTTGCACTATCTATGGTTATCTTTTGACCCATCGACCAGTTCGGATGTTTTTGAGTATCTGCAAGCGTTGCGTTTTTAAGTTTGTTTATATCCCAATCACGAAAAGCACCACCAGATGCTGTTATAATCATCTTGTTTACTGGTCTATCTTGCAACAAATACCAAAGTCCAAAATGTTCACTATCTATAGGTTGGATTTTTGAAGTATCTATAAAGTTTCCACAAGCTACAAGAGATTCTTTGTTGGCCAATGCTACTCTTTTTCCAGAATTTATAGCTGTAAGTGTTGGGGATAAGCCTAAAAAACCTACAAGTGCATTTACAACTAATTCACTTGAAGAGTCTTCTATAACTTTTAAAATAGCTTCAGAGCCAAAATATACATTGTTATGGTTTACCTTTAAAACATCCTTTTTATCTGCAACAACTACCACTTTTGGATGATGCTCTAAAATCTGTTTATTTAAACGCTCTATGTTTTTTCCAGCTACTAAAACTTCAACCTCTATGTTAAACTTTTTAGCAACTATAAGTGTATTTACCCCTATGGAACCTGTTGAGCCTAGTAATATCATTTGGTTAATCCTATTAATAAATATTTTTATTTCCTATTCTTATAGAAATTATTTCAGCAATCATATCTTTTTTAATACATACTCTTTATTATCGCTTGCTCTTATATGTAATTAGGTAAATCCGATGAAAAATAAATT
>JAYEHQ010000079.1:21197-27706 GCA_034659595.1 Campylobacterota bacterium | reverse complement strand
ATAGGATTTACATAATATGTAATGGTAAAGTTGAACCAACTCTTAGAACTTTTAGTTTTTTAAAATTCATTTGATTTTCCTAGACTAACCCTCTCAAAAGAACCAACATAACAACAGCACCAAAAAGATAACCATCGATGCGGTCAAGCATTCCACCATGCCCTGGTAAAATGTTTCCACTATCTTTTACACCAGCATTTCTTTTTAAACTACTCTCATATAAATCACCAAATATAGAACTAACTGCAACCATAAAAGAGATAAGGAACGCTACTTTTAAATCAACGATGCTAAGACCTACAAACATTCCAGATATGGTAGCCACCACGATGCCACCAACTACACCCTCTATAGTTTTATTTGGACTTGTCTCACAAAAAGGAGTTTTTCCGATGCTTTTACCAACAGCATAAGCACCCACATCAGTCATAGCTACAACTACTAAAAGCCATAACATTGCTAAAACACCGTATTCTTGGTACATTGTGAAGATAAAAAGCATACCAGCAGTAGGGTATATAAAAGGGAGGAAATCATTCCAAATAAGTTTTTTGTTAAAAGCTATAGCACTAGCATAGGCAACACCTGCTAAAACAAATAAGTCATCACCATAAGGGTAAAAAGCAGAAAGTATCCAAATACCTACAGCATAAAACATAAGAGAGTGTCTATCAACACCAAAAAGTTTGGTAGCTTCATTAAATGCTGTAAGATACACACCACCAAGAACCAACCACATCAACCAAAAATTATCTATAATACCTACTGTTAAAACTGCAACTACTAAAGCTACGCCTGTGACTATTCTCTCTCTATGTGCGTCAAATATACTACTCATCTCAACCCTTTTATAAAAAATAAATTGAACGAATTATATCAAAATCACACTTTAATATCTAGCGTATGCACCTCATATTCTGATGTCTCATCCTCTTCAGATTTCTCTTTTTTTTCATTTTGAGCATTCTCTTGATCTGCTTCATTTTTTTCATGTTCACGATCAGGATCAACATTTTGATTTTCTTCAGCTGGACGAACTTCTAAAACTTTTTCATCTTTTTCATTTACTGATGCTTGAGCTATCATGTTTTGAAATTCTATTCTATTATTATGTGCATTTTGCACACTTGAAGCTGTAGCTGTTTGTTGATTTACAAAGATAGTATTTCCTATTGCACCTAATGACATAACTTACCCTTTCTATACAGATTTAGTGAGTAAATCGGAAAATTTCTATTTCTATTTAGGAGAAAAGGGTGCATAATATTAGTTAAAATTCAATACTAAAACAAGCTCCATCATCTTTATTTACTACACTTAGTTTAGCACCCATATTATCATCTATAATCATTTTTGACATATAAAGTCCCATCCCCGTACCTTTTCCTTGCTCTTTTGTAGTGAAATATGGTTCAAATACTCTTTGGATAATATCACTTGGTATTCCACCAGCATTATCTTGTAGAGTTATTTTATTATTATCTAATACTATTTGGATTTTTGGATTTTGGATTTTATTTTCTATAAAAGCATCTTTGGCATTATTTATAATATTTAAAATAACTTGTTGATACTCACTTTGAAATCCACAATAAATAAACTCTTTACCTATAATAGTGATTTCAATATTATAAGTCTTAATTTGAGCCGATAACATAGTTACTACAGCCTCTGTTGTTTCTTTTACGGAAAAATCATTTTTTTCTTTATCCAAACGGAAAAAACTTCTAAAATCATCTATAGTTTTACTCATAAATGAGATAGTTTTTTTATTTTTACCTATAAACTCTTTTAGAAACTTCTCATCTATAGAGTCTTTTTTATAATCATACTTTAGATTTTGAATACTTATACTCAACTCATTTAATGGCTGTCTCCATTGGTGGGCAATAGCTCCTATCATCTCACCCATTGATGCCATTTTACTTTGTTGTTGTAATGCGTTTAATTGTTTAGTATTTTCTTCTAAAGCTTCATCTATTTTTTGTTTTAATATTGTTTCTTGATTTTGTTGCACCGTTATATCTTGAATATAGCCAACATAAAATTTAATCTCTCCATCTTCATCTAGTATAACTTGTGAAGCATCATTAACCCATATAGTTTTTCCATTTTTTATTTTTACTCTGTATGGTTTATGTGTAAAATTATATACATCTTTTTGGGAAGCTTCTAAAACCTCATTTTTAACAAAATCAATATCTCTTGAATCTATAATGGAAGCATATCTTATATCTTCATGCATAAATTCTTCTTTTGTATATCCTAATATTTTACTTACATTATCTGAAACAAAATCAATACTCAATCGTTCATCATTGTTCCATCTAAATAAAACTATATTACCTGTGTTGAAAATATTATAAACTTCATTTATTTGTTTACTCAAAGCCATCTCTTTAGCTTGTTGTTTTTTTAGATAAAGATAAGTTAAGTATAAAAATAACATCCCTAAAGATAAAGCAATTATATGAATTAATTTTAAATAATCTAAAGATTCTTCTAATGAAAGATTATATTTTTTCAATGGTAAAACTATAGATATACCACCTCGTATATCTCCAACTTTATAGTTTTGATATGCATGACATTTTAGACATGTTTTACGAGTTATAAGAGGTTTTACATATCTTAATTCTAATTGACCCTCATAATTTTTAACTTTTTTATAATATTCTTTTAAATCATTATTTTTATCAAATGCTTGAAGTGCTATTTTTTCAAAATTATCAGGAGCATTATATGGATTTATAAGCTTTAAACTAACAATTTTCCCTTTTTCACCATAAGAGTTTTTAAATTCACTCATAAATTGTCTTAAAGCGTAAGCTGGATTCATTAATGTTAATTCCATACCTGTTGTTGTAAGTACATCTCTATTTGGGATATGTGATAAATATTTATTTGAAGGAGTTTTTTTAGTTATAGGTACATATACACCACCATGCATTGCTATCCATTTTCTAAAAATCAAATCTTTTTCAACTATACTTTTAACATCATTTAAAATTTCAGTATGATTAAAACCTATCTCTTTTGATTCACTATATTTGAATGATGCAAAAATTAGAAGTATAAATACAATACCTAGTCCAATAAATAATTTATTTAAGTTCATTTTCTATTTTAAAAATGTTATGCTAAAGCAAACACCATTTTTCAGATTTTGAACACTTAATCTTGCATTATGATGTTTTTCTATAATTATTTTAGACATATAAAGACCTAGCCCTGTGCCATTTTTTTCATATTTTGTTGAAAAATAAGGATCAAATATTTTATCTAATATATCTTTATCTATGCCACCACCATTATCACAAACTCTTATTCTATTATCTTCTGTAACTATTTTTATTTTTGGATTTTTTATCTTATTTCGTCTAAGGCTATCTTGTGCATTTTTTAGTAGATTTACTATAACTTGTGCTAGTTCATTGGCATAAACTGATATTTCTTTAGATGAATTACACTCTATAATAACTTCAATTTCATCAGTAGTAAGTAGATTATCCATAATATTTAATGATTTTGAAATAATGGTCTCAAGTTTAATCATAGTTGGTTCATTATCAGGCTGATAAAAATTACTAAAATTATCAATTACAGAAGATAAAAATTTAAGACTATTATCTATATGTTGAAACTCTTGTTTAAAAAATTCTTTTTGTTCATCTCTGCCACTTTGAGTAGTTGTATCAAATTGTTCTAATTCAAGTGATAATTGCATATTCATAGATGTAGCAGATATAGAACTTAAAGGTTGTCGCCATTGGTGAGCTATCATACTTATCATCTCACCTTTTTGTGCTAGTCTTGATTGTTGAATTAAATATTTTTCATAAAGTTCTTTCTCTTTTTTATTATTTATTTGCTCTTTTATAGATTCTAGTTTTTCTTCCAATATGTCAAAATCTATGGGCTTTAATACAAATCCGTTAATTCTCATCTCTACAGCTTCAATAAAATAATCACTTTCACTATGGGCTGTTGTGAAAATTATGTATTGTCTTGGATTTATTTTTTTTATAGCCTTTATCATCTCTATACCATTCATTCTTGGCATTTTAATATCTGAAATTATTACATCTGGCAAATGTTGTTTAAAAAGTTCTAACCCTTCCACTCCATCACAAGCAATATAAAGTTCACTAGAAAAATAATCTAAAAATTTACTCAATTCATTTCTAATTCTTTCTTCGTCTTCTACATAAAGTATTGTTGGATTTGTACTCATTTAATTATTCCATTTTCGTTGTTTATTATGAAGCCATTATAGTTAAGTATCTTTTAGAAGTTTATTAACTATTTAAAATTTGACACCATTTGACACCAATAGTAGATATATAGTATTATATAAACATAGTTAAAACTTAGGATTAAACAATTGAATTTAAAAGCATTAATCATTGAAAATAAAATAGAAGTACCAGATAACTTTTTTTATAATATAAATAAATATAAAGAACATCTTTTTAAATGGAATAAGATTCATAATCTTACAGGTGCAAAAGATGAAAAAACTGTGGATGAGTTTATTTACGATGCTCTTTATCCTATCACTTTTTTACCAAAGGTTTCTTCACTTATGGATATAGGTACAGGTGCTGGTTTTCCTGGTATGATTTTAGCACTTGGACTTCCTGATACTAAAGTAACATTAGTTGAACCATTAAATAAAAGAGCTAGTTTTTTACAATTTATAAAAGCAGATTTAGATTTAAAGAATGTAAAAGTTGTTAAAAAAAGAGTAGAGGAGATGGATAAAGAGATATTTGATATTATCACTTCTCGTGCTGTTACAGATACAAAAATGCTACTAAACTTAAGTGAAAACTTTAGAGATGAAAATTCTAAACTTCTTTTTTATAAAGGGGAAAAAGTTTATGATGAATTACCAAAAGATATGAATCATAAAATTATTGAAACCAAAAATAGACACTATTTATTATTAGGAGAAAACCTATGCTAAAATATTTACTTGTTATTGGTGTAATCGCTTTTATTTATTACTTTTTTATTAAGAAAAAACCGTTAAAAAAACCTACAGATAAAGAACAAAAAGATACAAAAACAAATGATATGACACAGTGTGAAAGATGTGGGGTTTATTGTGAAATAGAAGATGCAATTTTAAGTAATGGAAAGTATTATTGTTCTTCTGAATGTTTAAGAGGTATAAAATAGTGTTAATCTTTGGACATAGATTTATACAAAGTGATGATTTTTACCATATCCAAAGTATTGAGGCGGTATTAAAAAGTCCTCCATCTTCAACAATTTACTTAGATTTTGAAGAAGATAATTTAGATATTATCAATCACTTAAAAGATCACGAGATACAATTCGCAATAAATGTTAAAAATATTAGGGAAGTCATTTATGCTTCCTCTTTAGATGCTTCTTATATAGTAATTGAGCAAAAACTATCTAAAAGTGCAAATGATATTGCGAATAATTATCTTTTTGATGCAAAAATATTAGTACATATATCTCATGAAGAGGAAATAGAAAAACTTGCTATTATAGGGGTAGATGGCGTTATTTTTACAAACTCTATCATTAAAATAAATTCATAGGTATTATTTGTTTCACGTGAAACATATTTTGTTATAAGTCACTTTTTGTATAATTTCAACATATTATAAAAGGCTATTTACTTTGAACTATTTCGCAAAAAGAATCATTCCGTGTCTTGATGTTAAAGATGGACGCGTTGTTAAAGGTGTTAACTTTGTTGGACTTAAAGATGCAGGTGATCCTGTTGAAGTTGCAAGACGCTATAACGAAGAGGGTGCTGATGAACTTACATTTTTAGATATAACAGCATCTAGTGATAACCGTGATACTATTGTAGATATAGTAGCTCAAGTAGCAAAAGAGATATTTATACCACTTACTGTTGGTGGCGGTATTCGTAAAGTAGATGATATTTATAAACTTCTAAATGTTGGATGCGACAAAGTAAGTGTAAACTCAGCAGCGATAAAAAGACCAGAACTTATAAATGAGGGTGCTAAAAGATTTGGCTCTCAGTGCATCGTAACTGCCATCGATGTTAAAAGAACAAAAGATGCGACTTACCATGTATTTTTAAATGGTGGTAGAGTTGATACTGGTCTTGATGCGGTTGAATGGGCAAAAGAGGTAGTTGATCGTGGAGCTGGTGAGATACTTCTAACATCTATGGATGCAGATGGTACAAAAGCTGGATTTGAGCTAAATATAACTGAACAAATCTCTAAAGCTGTAAATGTTCCAGTCATAGCATCTGGTGGTGCGGGGACGATGGCACACATAAAAGATGCATTTGATTGTGGTGCTGATGCTGCTCTTGCTGCTAGTATCTTTCACTATAAAGAGATAGATATAATGGATTTGAAACATTATCTTCATGACAATAATATACCTGTAAGATTATAAGAACTTAATAATGACAAAAGCATATATTTTAAATTTTTTAACAAATCATCGTCAAGAACTGACTGATAAATTTGGTGTTATAAAAATTG
>JAYEHQ010000079.1:0-21097 GCA_034659595.1 Campylobacterota bacterium | reverse complement strand
AAAATTGATTTAGGTATAGAACACTCATTAAAACCTATTGCAAAAGAGCAAATTTTAAAAGAGATTATATATGTCTAAAAGAGATTCTTTACTTTATATAGAGGATATTTTAGAATCTATTGATGCTATAATTATTTATGATGCATCGACATTAGAATTAAAAGAAGAAAAATGATAATATGTGCAGGAAATAACGAAACATTTGATTTTGCAACACCTATGGGTGTAGGGCTTATAGAAATGAGTATGAACCTAACAAGGCTTTGTTTGTTTGATAAACCTGAGTTTTTACTCTTTGTAGGCAGTGCTGGAAGTTATGGAGATGCAAAGATTTTTGACATCATAGAGTCTAAAACAGCTTCAAATATAGAGTTGGGATTTTTGAGCAATGATGCTTACACACCTCTTGATAATGTAGTTTCTACAAATATAGAGCAAAAAAAAGAAGTCGTTGTAAACTCATCTAATTATATATCTACAAACCAAGAACTAACAAAAAAGTTTTTAAACTTTAGCGTAGGTATAGAAAATATGGAGTTTTTCGCTGTTTTAAAAATAGCAAAAGAGTTCAACATACCTGCTGGTGGAGTTTTTTGTATAACAAACTTTACAGATGAAAATGCACATGAAGATTTTATGAAAAATCATAATGAAGCAAAAGAGTTACTAACAAAACATGTAAAACAAAGAATCAAGGAACTTACTAAATGATGAAACCATCGCTACTTGACTATACACAAAAAGAACTCATAGAGATTATAAAACCAAAATTTCGTGTAAAACAAATCTTTGGTTGGTTATATCATAACTATGCTTCTAACTATGAAGATATGAAAAATATCCCTAAGAGTTTAAAAGAGGAATTAGCATCTAAATATATAGTGGACCCTTTAAAAATCATCAAAAAAGAGGAATCAAGTGATGGTACTATCAAGTACTTATTTGAACTTCAAGATGGTAAGACTGTAGAAGCTGTTTGGCTTAAGATGAAAAATGAACAGTTAGATGATGCTGGAGAAGTCATACATGAAGCAAGATATACTATTTGTGTATCTACTCAAGTTGGATGTAAAGTAGGGTGTTCTTTTTGTCTAACTGCAAAGGGTGGTTTTACAAGGGATTTGACAGCTGGTGAGATTGTAGCTCAGGTTGTTGATTTGAAACGGGATAATAATCATAAACACAATCGTAAAATAAATATAGTATATATGGGGATGGGTGAACCTCTTGATAATCTTGATAATGTAAGTCAAGCTATAAAAATATTTAAAGAGGAAGAGGGTCTAGCTATTGGAGGAAAACGCCAAACAGTTTCAACAAGTGGATTAAGTAATAAAATAGATAAACTTGGAGAGATGGATTTGGGTGTTCATATAGCTATATCTCTTCACGCTGTTGATGATGAACTTAGAACTGAGCTTATCCCTATGAATAAAGCTCACAATATTAACTCTATAATAGATGCAGTAAAAAGATTCCCAATAGATACTAGAAAACGAGTAATGTTTGAGTACCTTATGATTAAAAATAAAAATGATGATATTGCATCTGCTAAAAAACTTGTAAAACTACTTCATGGTATAAAAGCAAAAGTAAATCTTATATATTTTAATCCCTATCCAGAGACTACTTATGATAGACCAGAGTTAAAAGATATGGTAAATTTTCAAGAGTATTTAGTAAATCATGGGCTACTTTGTACTATTCGTGATTCCAAAGGGATAGATATAAGTGCCGCTTGTGGGCAACTTAAAGAGAAAGAAGGTAGTAAATAATGACTTATTTAGATATATTTGAGATTATTTTTTTAGTAGTTGTTTTTTTAGCTGGAGCTATTGGTTTTATCAGAGCGGCTACGAGTGAAGAGAAAGAATAGGTTTATTTGTAATTAAGATGTTACTGTTATTAAGATATAATTCTAATGTTTACACTATTATAAGTGGAATAGATTTTAGCTAAAGGCAAGATTATGGCAGAAGTAAAAATAAAAAAAACAAACACAGAACGCATAAAAAGAATATATGATTTATGTGAAGAACATTTCGGTGACATCCGTTTCGTTGGTATTAAATATCATAAAAAAATTGGTTGGATTGCAAAAGCTCAGTTTGATGATGGCTTTGAAAATTTAACAGCTGATGGTAAAACAAGTGTTGAAGCTCTTCGTAATTTAAAAAATCGTGTGAAAAAAATTATCAAAAGATATAATGAAGTTTAAAATCTAGCATATAAAACGACCAACACACCAGGGAGGTCGTTTATAAATGTAATAATACCCTCTTTTTCTTACACTTTCTTTAGTTTATTCACTTATTCACATTGTGTTGTAAGTAGTGAATAACTATAACCCCTATTTTAAATAGATTTACTAATTTCTTCTTTTTATAAGAATTATTTTGTATAAATTCTTACTTAAGCACAATTTTGATTTATAGTTTATATTCCTAATAATAGGGCTTTAGGTGGATTTCATTGATTTTTATTCACATTAAAAGAATTTTAAAGCATCCCTTTAAAAAAAGCTATTCACATTTTATATGGTTATTCACCTCTAACATAAAATCAACATCACTTTTGATATTATATGTTTTATCATAAAGTTCAAATTCCAACTCACTTGCATGAAGTAATAATCTTGAAGCACCACTGTTTTTTATCCTAGTTATTGCGTCTAACTCTTTATCTAAAAATCTAACTATATCTTCTTCAGTTTGTCCATATATAGGGTCACCAACAATCGGATGTTTCACGTGAAACAAATGGACTCTTATTTGATGTTGTCTTCCAGTATGAGGTGAACACTCAACTAAGGTCATATCTTTATCTGCTAAATATTTTAAAGGTTTTATCTCCGTTTTTGAAGCTTTACCATCTTCATGAACTTTCACAACCATTCTAACTATAGCACTTTCATCTTGTTTTCTTAAAAGTGGTTCTTCTATGGTCATAGCATCTTTAAACTCTCCATGAACTAAAGCTAGATATTTTTTTTTCATATCTCTTTGTTCAAACATCATTTTTAAATCTCTTTCACTCTCTTTATTTTTAGCACATAAAACTAGTCCACTTGTTTCTTGGTCAATGCGATGTGCTATATTTGCATCTTTACCAAACTGGTATTTTAATTCATCTATAAGAGAGTAGGGTGTTTTTCTATTTTGAGGATGGATTAAAACTCCACTTGGTTTATCAAATACTACAAATTCATCATAAATAGAGTTTGGTTTTAATCCTTTTGTCATAGGTTCAAAATGTATGAACTCTATCTCACCCTCTATCTCTTGGGATGCTTTTGTTATTGGTTCACCATCAACTAAAAGTCTCCCTTTAGAGATAAGTCTTTGAGCCTCTTTTTGTGTGTAGCCTAACTCTTTTATTAAATACAAAAACGCTCTTTGTTTCTCTTTTACAATTATTTTATTCATTACAAATGGCAAATTTTCACATCCTTAAACTAAGTATAAATCATATAAATTTTATCAAATTAACTTAGTGAATTAATTAGATTTTTAACACTATTTCAGTAGAATATCCAACTTTTATATGTGCGAATTTTAACATAAATTTATAAGATAAAAATCAGAAGGAATTAAGATGGTAGAAAGATATGCAAGACCTGAAATGACAGAGAAGTGGACACAACATGCAAGATATGCAGCATGGCTAGAAGTTGAAAAAGCAACTGTTAAAGCGTGGAATAAACTTGGACTTATACCAGATGAAGATTGTAAAAAGATTGTAAAAAATGCTACATTCTCAGTTGAGAGAATAGAAGAGATAGAGGCTGTTACAAAGCATGACCTTATCGCTTTTAACACTAGTGTATCAGAATCACTTGGAAAAGAATCAAGATGGTTTCACTATGGTATGACAAGTTCAGATGCAGTTGATACTGGTGTAGCACTTCAAATGAAAGACTCTCTAAAGATAATCATAAAAGATGTAAAGATGCTTATGAAGTCTATCAAAAAAAGAGCAAAAGAGCATAAACTTACACTTATGGTAGGAAGAAGTCACGGTATCCATGGTGAGCCTATCACATTTGGTCTAACATTAGCTGTTTGGTATGATGAGATGGCAAGACACCTTAAAAACTTAAAAGAGACTATGAAAGTTATCTCTGTAGGACAAATCTCTGGAGCTATGGGTAACTTTGCTCATGCTCCATTAGAACTTGAAGAGTATGCTATGAAAGAGTTAGGACTTAAACCTGAATCTTGTTCAAACCAAGTAGTGCATCGTGATAGATATGCAAGACTTGCAACTACTTTAGCTCTTTTAGCATCTACAATCGAGAAATTCGCAGTTCAAGTTAGACATCTTCAAAGAACAGAAGTTTATGAAGCTGAGGAGTATTTTGCAAAAGGGCAAAAAGGTTCATCTGCAATGCCACATAAAAGAAATCCTATCCTTACTGAAAATATAACTGGACTTGCAAGAATCATAAGAGGTTACTGTATGCCTGCAATGGAAAATGTAGCCCTATGGCACGAAAGAGATATTTCTCACTCTTCAACTGAGAGATTTTGGCTTCCAGATTCATTTATAACTACTAACTTTATGCTTCATAGAATGAATAATGTTATAGCTAATCTTACTGTTATGCCTGAAAATATGATGAAAAATCTTAACCTTACTGGTGGACTAGTTTTCTCTCAAAGAGTTTTACTTGAACTTCCAAAAGCTGATGTAAGTCGTGAAGATGCATATAGAATAGTTCAAAGAAATGCTATGAAAGTTTGGGAAGAGATAAAAGAGGGTAAACCTACTACAAATAAAAAAGGTGAATCTTTATACCTTAACCATCTTTTAGCAGATAAAGAGTTAAGATCTAAACTAAGTGAAAAACAGATAAGAGAGTGCTTTAACTATGATTACTATACTAAAAATGTAGATGCTATTTTTAAAAGAGTTTTTAAATAAAATCTTACAAAATAAAAATTCAGAATAAGGAAATAAAATGTATGCAGTAACTTTTGATATAGATACTAACTGTTTAGGTGAACAATACCATAATGAATCTAGTACGAATGCCTATGGTGATATTCGTAAATTTATGGAAGCTAATAATTTTAATTGGCAACAAGGTAGTGTATATTTTGGAAATGAAACTATAAATGCTGTTAATTGTGTAATGGTAATTCAAAAATTAGCAAAAGCATATCCATGGTTTACTGCATGCGTTAAAGATGTGAGAATGCTTCGTATAGAAGAAAATAATGATTTACTCCCAGCATTAGGAATATAGCATAAATGATAACAGTTATAAAAAGAAACGGTAGAACAGAACCACTAGATATTGGTAAAATCCAAAAATATACATTAGATGCTGTAAAAGGCTTAGAAAATGTTAGTCAAAGTGAACTTGAAGTTGATGCACATCTTCATTTTCGTGATGGTATCACATCTAAAGAGATACAACAAACACTTATAAAAACAGCAGTAGATAAGATAGATATAGACGCTCCAAATTGGACTTTTGTTGCGTCAAGACTATTTTTATTTGACCTTTATCATCAAGTAAATGGTTATAATGGTTATGATACGCTAGCTAAGTATTTTGAAAAAGGTGAAAGCAAAGGTCGTATTCTTGTTGGTTTAAAAGAGATGTACGATTTAGATGAACTTCAAAAACATATAAAACCTGAGAGAGACTTACAGTTTAACTATCTTGGTGTTAAAACACTTTATGACAGATACCTTATAAAAGATGCGGATGAAAATCCTATAGAACTTCCACAACATATGTTTATGGCTATAGCGATGTTTTTAGCTCAAAAAGAGGCAAATAGACAAGAGTGGGCTATAAAGTTTTATAACATGATTAGTAAGTTTGAAGTGATGCTTGCTACTCCAACTCTTTCAAATGCTAGAACTGTAAGACATCAACTAAGCTCTTGTTATATTGGTTCAACACCTGATAATATAGAGGGTATATTCGATGCTTATAGTGAGATGGCTATGCTTTCTAAATTTGGTGGTGGTATCGGTTGGGATTGGACTGGTGTTCGTTCAATGGGTTCTTATATAGATGGACATAAGAATGCTGCTGGGGGAACTGTACCATTTTTAAAAATAACAAATGATATAGCCATAGCAGTTGATCAATTAGGAACTAGAAAAGGTGCTATTGCAGTTTATCTTGAACCTTGGCATATAGATATAAATAACTTTTTAGACTTAAAAAAGAATGCTGGTGAAGAGCGTCGTCGTGCTCATGATTTGTTTCCTGCTTTATGGTTGAATGATTTGTTTATGCAAAGAGTTCAAGAGGATGCTATCTGGACACTTTTTGATCCTTATGATGTTAGAGAACTTGCTACTTTATATGGTGAAGAGTTTAACAAAAGATATTTAGAATTTGAAAATGATGAAAATATTATTAGAGAAACGATTAAAGCAAAAGATTTATGGAAAAAGATTTTAACATCTTATTTTGAAACAGGAAGTCCTTTTTTATGTTTTAAAGATAATGCAAATCGTGCAAATCCAAATAATCATACAGGTACGATAAGAAGTTCAAACCTTTGTACTGAAATTTTTCAAAATACTAATCCTAACCATTATAAAATAAAATTTATTTTTGAAAATGGCGAGTCCATATCTTATGAAGAAAATGAGTTAGTAAAAGTAGATAGTGGTATAGAAAAATTAGCTAAAAAAGTTACTGCTCTTGATTCTTTAGGTGGAATGCAAGTGTTTGTAGTGGAAAAAGAGAAAATAAATGGTGATACTGCTGTTTGTAATCTTGCATCGGTGAATCTTTCTCGTATAAATACAAAAGAAGATATAGATAGAATTGTTCCAACTGCAATAAGATGTTTAGATAATGTAATTGATTTGAATTTTTACCCTGTTGAGAAAGTAAAACGAACAAATATGAAAACTCGTTCTATTGGTCTTGGTGTAATGGGTGAATCACAAATGTTAGCTGAAAAAGGCATAACATGGGGTTCACAAGAGCATTTTGACAAGATAGATGAATTTATGGAAGCGGTTTCTTTTAATGCTATTTCAGCATCAAGTGACCTTGCAGTTGAAAAAGGAAGCTATCCAGAATTTGAGGGGTCTAAATGGTCAAAAGGTATCATGCCACAAGACCATGCAAAAGCAGAAGTTTTAAATCTTGTAGATCGTGGTGGTCTTTTTTCTTCAACTTATGATTGGGAAATACTTCGTTCTAAAGTAAAAAATCAAGGTATAAGAAATGGTTATCTTATGGCAATTGCTCCAACTTCATCTATCTCTATCTTAACAGGGACTACACAAGCGATAGAACCAGTGTATAAAAGAAAATGGTATGAAGAGAATTTAAGTGGGCTTATCCCTGTTGTTGTACCTAAACTTTCACCTGAAACTTGGGCTTACTATACTCCTGCTTACGACTTAAATCAAACTATTTTAGTAAAAGCTGCAGCTATTCGTCAAAAATGGATAGATCAAGGTCAAAGTTTAAATATCTTTATAACTCTTGATAAAGCAAGTGGTAGATACTTAAATGAAATATATATGTTAGCTTGGAAACTAGGTCTTAAATCAACTTATTATCTTCGTTCACAATCTCCTGATACATCTAATGATGTTGAAGATAGAAGTATGGAATGTATTGGTTGTCAATAAAAGATGGAACTAATCTTGCTTTTGGTAATATTAAATTAGATATTACTAAAAGGAAAGAAAATGAGTTATGAAATAAAAGGTCATATACTTGGGTTTGAGGATATAAGAGAAGTTGAAATAAATAAGGTTGATGAATTATTTTCAACTTTATTAGATATTAAAAATGAAAATATATCTTTTACAATGGTAAGTCCCTACGCATTAAGAGAATATTCATTTGATTTACCTGCAAATATTAAAAGTCTATTAGAGATTAAAGAGGACTCTAAAGTAAGCGTTTATAACATAGCAGTTATTCAAAAACCATTAGAACAATCAGCAATTAACTTTATTGCTCCTATCATTGTAAATGAAGACAATAAAACTATTGGTCAAGCTCTTCTAAAACGCTCAGAACATCCAGATTTTGGAATGGCTGAGAGAATAACTTCTTTTTTAAAATAAACACCTCTTCTTACGCACTTTTATAGAGGTGTGTAATGATAATTACTCATTATCTACTATTACAACTCTTTTAATAACTTAATGAAAATAATATTATGCCATATTTCAGTATAATAGATTAAAAGGTCTAATTATTGATTAAAAAACAAAGTATAAAAACAATAACTTTAAAACGCATATTGGCGGTGCTAAGTGATGAAGATACAATGTTAAGATTTTCTTTCCCTTATCTTGCCGATAAAAAATGTGTACAGTGTCATTCTGATACAAATATTGGAGATATATTGGGAGTTGTCGATTTTTATATTGATGTTTTAACATATAAAAATAAATCAATAGAACTAGAAAATGTAGCATCTAAAATTAATTTATTTAATAAAGAAGTTATTGATAAAAATAAACAATTAAAAGAGAAAAATCAACTCTTAATAGACTTAAATAAAGAGATAGAAGAAACCCAAACAGAAATATTAACTACACTTGGTAATGTTTCGGAATCAAGATCAAAAGAAACAGCATATCATGTACAAAATATTTTCATTGAGAATTAGTATTATAAAATAATTCTGAAAGACTATCCTTACCAATTAACTTTACAGTTAATTTTATGAAATAAAAATGTATAATTGCACTAATAAAATTTGGACTAGTTTAAATTATATAAGATTTTATATGGGACTTTTATGGAAAATATTGAAACTATAGACAGTGTATGTACATATTGTGGAGTAGGCTGTGATATAGTTGCTGAAGTAGATGTAAAAGAGAACAAAATCAAAAAGATTTTTGCTCATCCTGATGGTGTTGTTTCACAAGGTAAACTTTGTATTAAAGGTAAGTATGGTTTTGATTTTGTAGATTCAGATGAAAGAATCCGCATCCCTAGAATCAGAAAATCTTTTTTAGAGAAAAACCGAACTATAAAAGATGCTATTGCTTCAACTCTAAGTGATTTAGATGATACTTGGTATGAAACTACTGTTGATTCTGCTACTACTGCATCTGCTATGAAACTTAAAGAGATTCAAGAAAAGTATGGTAGAAAATCTGTTTGTTCTATAGGTGGGGCAAGAACTTCGTGTGAAAGTTCATACCTTTTTCAAAAATTTACTCGCCATACTTTAAATTCTCCCCATGTAGATAATTGTGCTAGAGTTTGTCACTCTCCATCACTTAGTGGTATGAAAGCAACTATTGGTGAGGGTGCTGCAACTAATCCATATAACGATATTTATAATGCTGAATTTATGATAGTTATAGGTTCAAATACTACAGAAGCCCATCCTATCATTGCAAACCGTATCATAGATGTAAGTCGTGAGCATGATAACTTAGCTGTGTTTGATGTTCGTGAGATTAAGATGCATAGATTTTCTAAATACAAAGCTATCATACCTCATGAAGCGAATTTACTTGTTTTAAATATGTTAGCTTATGTCATTATAGATGAAGAGTTATATGATGAAAATTTCTTAGCTGATAGAACAAAAGGGTTTAATGAGTTTAAAGAAAATATTTTAAATGACCCTTACGCTAACCCTGATTATTTTAATCAAATTGAAGGTTATGAATATCTTTCAAAAATGATAAGAAAAGTAGCAAGAGAGTATGCACTTAAAAACTCTATGATATTTTGGGGTCTAGGTATTAGTGAGCATCTTGATGGCTCAAAAGCTGTTATGGCTATAGTACACCTTTCACTTATGACTGGAAATGTAGGTAAAAGTGGAACAGGACTTATGCCTCTTCGTGGTCAAAATAATGTTCAAGGTAGTTGTGATATGGGGATGCTTCCATATTTTGCACCTGATTATCAAGAACCAAAAGAGATAGGTCTTATGACTCCACAGCTTATAGATGAGATGATAGATGGCAATGTAAAGGGTCTTTTAAATATAGGTGAAGATATAGCTCATATACATCCAAATATAAATAAGATAGATAAAGCATTAGATAACTTAGAACTTATAATGGTTCAAGAGTTGTTTATGACAGACATAGCTAAAAAAGCCGATATAGTGATAGGTGTAAAATCAGCTTATGAAAAAACTGGTGTATATGTAAATGCTATGAGAAGATTGCATCTATCACAACCACTTGTAAAAACAGACTTACCAGATGATTGGGAAATCATACAGATGCTAGATAATAAGCTAGGCGGTGATTATAACTATGAAACTAGTAAAGATGTATGGAGTGAGGTTCAAAAAGTCGCTTATAGAAGATTTTCAGGTGCTGATTATCATAGACTTGAAAAACACCGTAAACGCGGACTTCAATGGCCAGTTCATACAGAAGATACACCAATACTGCATCAGTTAGACTTTAGAACTGATGATGGTTTAGGTCAGTTTCATTATTACCAATACCAACTTCGTGGGATGATAGAGGAGATAACAACTAAAACACTAACAGGTTATCATCTAACAACTGGAAGAACTTTAGCACACTATAACAACGCTGCTCAAACAAAACAAAGTGAGAGTTTAAACAAAAGATATGATGAAGATATTTTACTCGTAAATGAAAATGATGCATCTGACTTTACTTCTGAAAAAGTTATACTTAAAACAGAGTTTGGTCAAACTACACCACTAACTATAAAACTAACAGATAAAGTTCAACCAAAAACTCTCTTTACAACTTTTCATCATGCATCATCAAAAGTCAATGCTTTATTTGGTGATAAGTGTGATGATATAATCATGACCGTTGCGTTTAAGTCTATAAAAGTGGAAGTTATTAACTGTTAAAAAAATTATATATAATAGGTTTAGGTAGAATATTTTTAATTTTTTTAAGTATGGTCTGCTATACTTTCAGTCACATATCTCCTCCACCTCTTTACAATGTGCCAACGGGGGGGTCTTTATGTTAAACTCACAACTTCAACAAATCAAAAATAATCATAACACTTATAATAAGCCACATTTAACTTTTGAACAACAACTTGAACATTTAAAATCAAATGGATTAATAGTACCAAATGAATCTTATGCACTGAAAAAATTATCTCATATAAACTACTATAGATTAAGTGCTTATAGTTTAGCCTTTAAATATCCAAAAGAAACTACTAAAACAGGTTTATTTTATGAAAAAACAGAATTTAAAGAGATAATAAAATTATATGATTTTGATGCAAAACTTCGTCGTATTCTTTTTGGAGCATTAGAAATAATAGAAGTTTATATAAGAACACAAATCACTTATCATCACGCTAAAAAATATGGTGCTTTTGGATATTTAGATAAAAATAATTTTAATTGTAATGATGAAGATTTCGATGAGATTATATCTAATATTAAAAAAGAGAGTAGAAGATCTGATGAAAAGTTTATAAATCATTTTAAAAATAAATATGGAATATCGGATTTACCACTTTGGAGTATAGTAGAGATACTTTCATTTGGTACTATTTCAAAAATATTTACAGTAATGAAACAAAGTGATAAAATTATAGTATGCGAAAATTTACCTATAAATCATAAGATATTTAAAAGATGGATGCACTCATTTACAATTTTAAGAAATATTTGTGCTCATCATTCAAGAGCTTGGAATAGAGAGCTTAGAGTACCATTTGCAATACCATCAAAAAATACTTTATTTGACCCATTAAGAAAAATAACAAAATCAAAATTTAAAGAAGAGATTAATGGAAAGTTAATCTATAAAGATAAAGAATTTGACAATAATAACTCTATATTTTTTGCACTTAGTGTTATGAAATATATATTTGATAGTATTGGTGAAGAGGTTGATTTTATAACAGAGATAAAACAATTATTATCTCTACATCCTAAAATAGATTTAAAAGCTATGGGTTTTATAGATGGATGGGAAAACTTTGATATATGGAATGATATATGATAAACGAATACCAAGTAGAAGAATTAGCTATAGAATGGATTTACTAGTATGAGCCGTGCAAAAGGAAATATAGCTGAACAAAAAGCTTGTCAGTTTCTTTATGATAATGGTTTTACAATCATCCAACAAAACTTTTATTCTCGCTTTGGCGAGATAGATATAATTGCTGTGAAAGATGAAGTTTTACATTTCATAGAAGTAAAAAGCGGTGATGATTATGAAAAAGCTATCCAAAATATCACAAAAACAAAACTCTCAAGAGTTATAAAAACTGGTGATGTTTATATAAAAAAAAGTAGTTACAATGGTGATTATGAGTATGATGCTATAGTGATAGCAAGTGGAGATATTTGGCATATAGAAAATATAACTATATAAAATTTAGATGATGTGTTGCATCTTTACTCTCTTTTAAAATAGCTGGGTCTTTTTCACTTATAACCCCATCTGGAGTATTTAGCTTTAGTTCTATTTCACAACTTAAATATTCAGAAGTTGTTAATGGCATAAATTTTTTATTTTCAAAAGCTGATTTTTTAGCATTATAAATAATATCTTCTATCAATGATTTTGAGCTATCATTAGATGAGGATGAACCTCTTAACTCATTATCTATATATATATTGACTGTAGTTGCTATCTTTTCATTTAAAAGGGGATGTTCTTCTATAAGATTTTTTTTATCTATAGTTCTTTTAGCTTCATAAACTTCATGAATTGAATCACGAACTAACTGTAGTAAAATAGAACGACTACCCATTTTGAGTCCTTTCTTTATAATTATTTAGAAATTTTATCACTATCATAACAGATATTACTTGAAAAAGAGCAGCTAATATAAATGCATAGTAATGTAGCGTATCTATAGAGTTAGCATGATAAGCAAGTGTAGCCATCGCAATAAGTAGTGTAAGTGGCATAGAATGGGAAAGTCCCATAAGAATAGAATCTATTCTACCAACTTCACTAACAAATACACTAGAAGCAATAACTCTCATAGCAATCATTGCTATAGCTATAATAAGAGCTTTTTGAATAAGCCCATCCATCGCTAATGCTTCAAGATTAAATGTAAAACCAATATGTATAAAAAAGACAGGTATTAAAAATCCAAACCCAAAAGATGCAAGTTTCTCTGGAAGTTCTTTTTTATGTTCAAAAAAAGATGGTATAAAAATACCTGCTATAAATGCTCCAAAAGCAAGTTCCAATTCTAAGTAGAGCATAGTACCAACTAGTAGAAAAAAGATACCCATAGACAATCTTATATCTTGTTCTTTGTTATCTTTGTATGGCATTAAAGCTGTTGATACTTCTGGAAACCACCAAAAAATCACCTGCATTAAACGAAAAAGTACAAACATAAAAGTTAAAAATAATAACAATGCTATTATTGATTGAACTAAATCTATTCCAAAACCAGATACTAAGGCTGATGAAGTTATAGTCAACAAACCTATACTTACAACTTCCCCTATCCCCCCAGCGGTCATGGAAAGGGTTAACCACTCTTTTTTACCATACTCTTTTGATAAAGATGCAACTAATCCAACAGATATAAGTGGTAAAAGCACTATAAATATATTTGAAAGGTCTAAATATAATACAAGAGATAAGGAAAATACATAAAGTAACATGAGATAAAGTATAATTTTTTGCATAAGTATTGTCGGTGTTTTTAGAACAGTTTTTAGATTAATCTCTGTTCCAGCAATAAACATTAGATATAAAAATCCAAACTCTGCTACTACATCAAAAAGATGTTCAGAATGAATAAAACCTACATAACCAAAAATTGAACCAAGTGTTATCTCTATAGGTGTAATGGGTAATCTAAAAAGTTTTGCGATAAAAGGGGAAACTATGATAATAAGTGAAATTGTAATTATAAGTAGTACATTATCATTCATTAAATAACTTCCTTTATCATTTTATACTTTTTGTGCAATTTTGAGATTTAAAGATTTTAACATCTCTAAATCCTTGCTTATAACTCTTCCATTTGTTGTTAGATAATTTCCTACAACTATAGAGTTTGCACCATTTTCAAATATTTCGTTTTGTCTATTACCAAACAAAAGTTCACGACCACCTGCAACCATGATTCTTTTTGCATTTGGTAACATCTTTCTTGTTAATGCTATAAGTTCTAACCCCTCATCTGTTGTTAAACTATTTGGACTTAATTCTAATGCTTCATTATGATGATAAAAATTTATAGGTACTGATGTTGGCTTTAAAGATTCTAATGCATCTAGCATAGAAATTCTATCTTTTGGAGTTTCACCAAGACCAAAGATTCCACCACTTATAAGAATTAAACCTGCTTTATTTACATTTAGACAAGTTTCATATCTTTCACTCCAAGGATGAGTTGTACAGATTTGTGGATAAAAAGATTCTGAAGTTTCAAGGTTGTGATTATAAGCTTTTACTCCTGCTTCTTTTAAAGTTAAAAGTTGTTCTAACGATGCTGTTCCATTACAAGCAATAAGTCGTAACTCAGGAACTTCTTTTATTAAAACTTTTGCAGTATCACAAACAAATTTTAAAGTTTTATCAGTTAAACCTTTATCAGAGGTAACAAGACAAAAGCCCAAAGCACCACTATCTCGTGCAGTTTTCGCTTCTGTTAAAATCTCATCTATAGGTTTTTGTTTAAAACGATCTATATCCGCTTTATATCTTACACTTTGAGAACAAAATTTACAATCTTCTAAACATGTCCCACTATTTATATTACATATAGAACATAAAAATATTTTTTCATTCATAACAAGCCTCCAATTCTTTATCATTTAAACCCGTAATTATTTTTATATTTTCTTTATCTAAACCTTGAGTTAACAACTTATTTGCTATCTCTAGTCTAGCTTTTTTTTCACCTTTTTTTTCACCTTTTTTTTCACCTTTTTTTTCACCTTTTTTAATAGCAGTCTCAAGTGCATTTATCTCATCAAACTCTCTTAAAGCCATATACTCATAAACTTCTAGTTCCTCTTTTGACCAAATAACTTGGGTTACTATATCAAATGCATCTGAGAAAGGTTTTTCTTTAAACTCTTTTGGTATTAGTGTTAGGTTACTTGCATTTTTTATGAAATATATCCATCTATCTATATTTGAATCTAATTTATTTAATTCTTTATCAAATTTTGGAAGTTCTATAAAAGTAAATTCAAAATCTTTTAAATCTTGTTTAGTTGTTTCTTGGTTAATTATTAGATGTCTTGATATATAATTTTTATTATCAAATATTTTAAAATTAACTATAGCTATATAATATACTTTTTTTAGATTTTTATAGTCTTTTTTTTCTTTACCACTTGGTAATTGTTGAATATAAGCTTTTGAAGTATAGTAAAGACTTCTTTTTGAAAAATCACCTAAATCTTTTTTTTGCATCTCTATGATAAATTCTTCATCATTTTTATTTTTCGCTTTTATATCTAAAATAGTCTCTTTTAACTCTTTTATATTTGGTAATTGATAAGGATTATTTAAAGTTATTTCTACAATAGTATTATCATCTTTAAAATCTAATACAGCATTTAAAAAAGAGATTAAAATCTCTTTATGATTTTCATCACCAAATATTTTTTTAAAAGCTAAATCATTTTTTGGATCAGCAAATTGCATTTTATTTCCTATGTTATTTTAAATCATATAGTTAAAATATGAAATTTATTTATTTAAAATTTTTATTTTTTTCTCTTGATATTCTGCTTCTGTTATTATGTCTTTTTCTTTTAAGTTAAACCAGTATTCTAAATCTAAATTTGTTATACTAGTCTTTTTCTTAGTTTCTTTCATAAGAAAAAGTTTTTGCTCTTTCATAATTTGCAAAATATTCTACAACAAAATCATTTTCACTAACTTCAAGTATAACACATTCAGTAATTGGCTTTTCTCTAGCACAAACTTCCCCTGGATTTAAAAAAAGAGTATTATTTTTAAATTCACAAGCAAACTCATGAGTATGACCAAACACTACTACATCTGCATCTGGATTCATATAAAAAGGCATATGCATAAGTTTAAACTTTGTATCTGCCACTTTAAAATAGTTTGGTTCTTGTACTAAATTGTATTCATTGTGATACTGAACTAAATGGGCATCGTTATTACCATAAACCCCTACATACTTAACTCCACAAGTTGCTAAATGTTCAAGAGTTTCATATCTACAAATATCTCCAGCATGGATAATAAACTCGACACCATTTTGTACCAAAAAATCAAGAGTTTTTTTTGCCTCTTGAACTTTTGAATGTGTATCTGAAAGAATACCTATCTTTGTCGTAGGCATTTTATTTCCACTCTGTCTTAAAAGTATTTTTCACTTCACCCTTAAAAGTTATAGTTTTTCCATTATAACCTATATATAAAGTGTCTCCACTTTTAGGATAAACTTCTATATTGTTCTTTACTTTTTTCTCTATAAAAGCTCTGTAAAAACAAGCAGACATACCTGTTCCACAAGCTAAAGTTTCATCTTCTACACCGCGTTCATAAGTACGAACTTTTAAATTTCCATCAATAATAGATGCAATATTTACATTAGCATCATATTTGTACCTAAGTTCTCTAGCTTCATCTATATCAAACTCTTCTATATTATCTGTAAAACTTACAAGATGCGTTACGCCAGTGTTTAAAAGCCACCAAGATTTTCCATTATGTAAAATTTCTTTGTTAATAATTTCAGGAGGAGTAAGTTCACTTAAAACCATAGCACCATCAACTTCAGCATTTATAATACCAGCACCTGTTAAAAAGCTCATTTTGGCAGGTGCTAGGTTATGAGTATATGCATAATGAGCAGCGGCACGAGAGCCATTTCCACACATATCAGCATGACTTCCATCAGAGTTATAAAACTGCCACTCAAAATCATATATTTTATGAGGAACTATCACTATAAGACCATCCGCACCTATACCATCTTGGCGATGACATAACTCTTTTGTTAGTTTTGTTCTATTCTCTTTTACATCTGAAGAAAATATAACAAAATCATTTCCATTTGCACTATACTTACTTATTTTCATTACTTATTTCCCATCTAATTTTTTTATCTCATCTATTGGTAAATTTGTTATTAGTTGAATAGTATTTATATCTATCCCTTGTTTTAAAGAATTTTTAGCTATTTCAAGTTTTTCGTTAAATTTACCTTCTTCAATCCCATCTGACTTAGCAGTTTGTAAGGCATTTAACCTTATCCCCTCTTGCATACTTACATAGTCGTATATTTCTAACTCTTTTTTTGTCCAATTATATTGAGTTGCTATCATAAAAGCTTCTTGAAACTCTTTTATATCTTCATACTCTTTTGGGATTATTTCAAAGCTATCTGCGTTTTGTATAAAGTATATCCATTTTTTTGCTATTGTATTGCATTCACTTAGTTTGAGTTTAAATTTTTTTAACTCTATAAAATTAAATTCAAAATCTTTAACTTCTTGTTTTAATGTTTTTTCATCTACAATTAGATGCCGTGATATATAATCATTTGTATCAAATATAGCAAAATTTAAAATACCTATAAAATATACTTTTTTTAGCTTATAATAATCTTCCCCTTTTTCTATCTGATTTACATAAGATTTAGATGTATAGTATAAACTTCTTTTTGCAAAGTTTTTATCTTTTTCTACTTGCATCTCAACTATAAACTCTTCATCATCTTGATTTGTTGCTTTTACATCGACTATTGTATTTTTTAAATCTTTGATTTGTGGTATTTGATATGGATTAGCTATGGTTACTTTTTTGATAAGTTTACCATCTTTAAAATCTAAAATGCTATTCAAAAAAGAGATAAGAACTTCTGTTTTATTTTCATCACCAAATATCTTTTTAAAGGCTATATCGTTTTTAGGGTCTGCAAATTTCATTATAAATATTTTACTTTTATCTTTTCAACAAAATCTTCAACCTCTTGTTGTAGATGTTTTAAGTTTTTAGAGTTATCTATTACCCATGTAGCTTTGGCTTTTTTATCATCTATGGGCATCTGAAAATTTATTCTTTTTAATGATTCCTCTTTAGAATAACCGTTTCGTTTTATAAATCTAGTTAATTGAGTATCAAGTGGAGTATAAACAACCACACTTTCTTCTATATCGTAAGCATTATTTTCAAAAAATAGGGGAATATCTATAAGGTAAGGAAATTTGAAACTATCTTGTTTTTCACTTCGTATTTTTATCTCTTGACGAATTTTTGGATGTAGATACTCTTCTAAAGTTTTTTTAGCATCTGCATCTGAAAATACAAGCTTACCTAGTTTTGTTCTATCTACTTTAGAGTTATTTATATATTCTAAGCCAAATGTATCTTTTACCCATTCACTTGAAGTGTCTAAAATTTCATGAGAAATAGTATCCGCATCTATAACACGCATACCATTTAGAGCAAGTAAAGATGCAACTGTACTTTTACCAGTTGCAATCCCTCCCGTTAAAGCTATGGCGTATTTAAAAGCCATTAGTTTTTAGCGATGCCTAAATATTCTTTACGAATATAATTAGGCATAGCAAATGATGCTATATGAATATCACAATTATAGTAAGATAAATTATCAAGCATATCTGCTCTTTGTAAGATTATATCTGCCGTAGGATGGTACTCTTTAGATGCTAAAATAGCTGTTTTACCATTACCTAAGTTATAAGGCATAATAATTTTAAAATAGTTTCCTAGTATCTGCATAAAAGATTTATTTGTTTCAATTTCATCTAAAGATGCATGAGTTGTAACTAAAAGACCTTTATCTGTTAAGACGCGGTTGATATGTGCAGATACTGCTGAGTTATCGCCCATTTCAGATATAACTATGTCGAAACTAGCATCAGCTTCATCTCTTAAAGCATCCATATTACATGATATTGCTTTACACTCTATAGCATCATGCTTCTGTATCTCTTTAATCATTGCATCTGCATTGTCACTAATTATTAAAACGATTTGAGGTTCTTTGTGTGTACATAATGGTATATGTACCATCATTTCGCTATTTATAAAGTCTTTCATAGTTAAATATCCTAGCTATATCAGTTTTACGAAATTTTACTTTAATAAACTTAATCTTTTTAAAAAAATTCTAATTAAATGTACTCCAGTATAATATGAATTAATGATTTTTTTGGATAGTTTTACTTAAGTGTTGATATAATTGCATAAAATTTATAAAAATATAAAGGTACCAAATGGACTATAATAAAATAAGAAAGTTTTGTAGAGTTTTTCGTATTGCTATAGGTATAGCTTTAATTGCTACAGGTGTTATAACTGGAGTGGTATGGTTTTACTTAGGTGTTATCCCTTTAATAGCAGGAATAGTAAACTTTTGTCCACTTTGTATAATCACTAAGAAATGTGATTTACCTGAAAAATCGGAGTCATAATGAGTCAAATAAGTTATAAAGATGCAGGTGTAGATATAGATGCTGGAAATAGTTTTGTAGAAAATATAAAGCCATTAGTAAAATCAACAAAAATCCCTGGTGTTATGGGTGGTATAGGTTCTTTTGCTGGTGCATTTGAATTACCAACTGGTTTTAAAGAACCTGTTATGCTTGCAGCTACTGATGGAGTTGGAACAAAACTAAAACTTGCTATCGATAGTGGCATCCACAACACTGTAGGGATAGACCTAGTTGCTATGTGTGTAAATGACCTTTTATGTAACTTTGGTACACCATCTTTCTTTTTAGATTATTATGCAACTGGTAAACTTGATGTTACTGTAGCTACTAATGTAGTTGCTGGTATTGCTGAGGGTTGTATTAGAAGTGAATGTGCCTTGATTGGTGGAGAGACTGCTGAGATGCCTGGTATGTATAGTGAAGATGATTATGATTTAGCTGGTTTTGCAGTTGGTGTAGCTGAAAAATCAGAGATGGATAGAGTTTCACTTGTAAAAGCTGGTCATAAACTTATAGCACTTCCAAGTTCTGGATTACATTCTAATGGTTTTTCATTAGCTAGAAAAGTTCTTTTTGAAAAAATGAATTTAGATTTTAATGAAGACTTTAATGGTAAACCACTTATTGAAACTTTACTTGAACCTACAAATATCTATGTAAAAACTTTCAAAAAATTAAGAAATGAAATCGTAGCTATGGCTCATATAACAGGTGGTGGTATAGTTGAGAACTTACCTCGTGTTTTACCTGAAAACTTAATGGCAGAAGTAAATAAAGATTCTATAAAAGTTTTACCTATTTTTGAACTTATGGCTGAACATGTAGATAGAGATGAGATGTTTAGAGCATTTAACATGGGTGTTGGTATGATTTTAGTAGTTGAAGATAAAAATGTAGATGCTATTTTAGAAAATGCTGAGGGTTCTTACCTTATCGGTGAGATTAAAGAGGGTAAAAGAGAAGCGGTGATGGTTTAGATATAAATATTGGAGGTGAGGCTTTAGCCTCACTTAAATAAGTACGACTAAAGTCGTACCTCCATAGATATTTAAATTATAAAACTATTATTGTAATAATCTCATAACATTTTGTTGAGTAGCATTAGCTTGACTCATAGCATATGAACCAGACTGAGCTAAAATATTGTGTTTTGAGAATGTAGCACTCTCAGCTGCAAAGTCAACATCACGAATTTGTGATTCAGCCGCTTTTACATTTACCTGAGTAACAGAGATGTTATCTAAAGTAGAAGTAAGTTGATTTTGAACAGAACCTAAGTCTGAACGAACACGGTCAAGTTGTTTTTGAGCAGTTTCAGCTATATTCATAACCGCTTGAGCACCTTTAAGTGTAGTTACACCCGCAGTTTTATCATTACCTATATTTTCTGTTTGTGCATTAGCATTAAAGCCCATAGCACTAGCAACATTTGCATCTATAGCACCTCTAGTATCTCTAAGATTTACAGTAGCTTCAGCAACACCTTGTGTACCATTACCACCAAAACCTGTAGAACCTGTACTTGAAGATACTACTATATCTCTCGCATCAAGTCTTGTTAAACTTAAGCGACCCATATTCAAATCTTTATCATTAGTGCCACCAATACCAGTAACACTTGATAAGTTTGTACCAGAGATTTGAATACCACGACCATCTGCACTTGTAAGATTTAAATGACCTCTACTATCTATAGAAGCTTCAACACCTGTAGCATCTTTTTCTGC
>JAYEHQ010000078.1:67938-72744 GCA_034659595.1 Campylobacterota bacterium | reverse complement strand
GATAAAAATATACTAGATAAAGTTATAGCTGTTATTGAAGAGATGGCAAAAAAAGATAAAGATGTCGAAAATATGCTTATAAAACATCATCTTAAGTTAGCATGATTTTTATAAGATTAATTAGTTCAAATACTCTTCCAAACTAGGTAAAGATTCACTTCCAACTTCACTGACATCACATCCTACTATTTCACTTAAAGGCTTAGAACCCATAGATAGAAGGTATTGTAAATTATGGTCAAACGATGCACCTTTGATTATAAATATTTTATCGGCAGGTATCTCAAACATAAAACCTCCGTTTGGAAGTGGACTCATGTTTAGTGAAACTGTATAGTGACCTTTTACGATGCTCTCTTTTAGAGAGTACATTAGCCCTACATTATAACCATCTTGATTTCCTATAAACCCTTTTATGAGAACTACTAAAACTTGTTTATCCCCTTTTTTAGAAGAGTTAAAGATGCTTACTATGTCTTTTATAACGGTATATCCAGGTATTTTGTTGAAAAATCCCTCGAAGTATTTTCCAAATTGAGTTTGCATGAAATGACCCATGGTATAAGCAATAACTAGTAAAATAGCTACTCCTAATACAGTCCATAAAAATATAAAATTTTGTGGATTTAATCCTAAAACACTAAATAAAAAACCTGTTACAATATCTATTTTTCCATATAGCCAAAAGAAAATAGCTAAAATACCTATGATTGGGGCTAACCAAAAAAAGCCTTGTATAGACATTTTAAGGAAATGACCCCATCCGCCAGCGAAAAATCTTTTTATTTTTTCCATTATTAAATTCCTTTAATCATATTGTATAATAACTAAAATATTTATTTTTTAAAAGGATGGCTTTAATGTGTGCAGATTGTGGTTGTAGTATGACAGAGAAAGATACTCATAAAGAAGAACGATACCATTTACACGATAATCCGCAGTTAAATGATGCAAAAACTGTAAGTGTAATAAAAAAGATTTTAGATAAGAATGACCATGAGGCTATACATAATCGTAGTCATTTAGAAAAAAATGGTGTACTTGGTATAAATCTGATGAGTTCCCCTGGTAGTGGAAAAACTGCATTGTTAGAAAAGATGGCGGATTTGGCAGAGTTTAGTTTTGGTGTAGTTGAGGGTGACTTAGAAACAAGTAGGGATGCAGATAGATTAAAAGCGAAAAATATCCAAGCTTTTCAAATTCAAACAGGTTCAGCTTGTCATTTGGATGCATTTATGGTTCATAAGGGTTTGCATCATATACCTTTAGAAGATATAGATGTATGTTTCGTAGAAAATGTAGGAAACCTTGTTTGCCCAGCATCTTATGATGTGGGAACTCATCTTAATATAGTCTTAGTAAGTGTTCCAGAGGGTAATGACAAGATAGCAAAGTACCCAGTGATGTTTCGTAAGGCTGATTTGATTCTTATAACAAAAACTGATTTACTTCCATATATAGATTATGATGTAGAGAGTGAGAAAAAAGAAGCTAGAAAATTAAAGCCAAATGTTGATATTTTGGAAGTAAATATAAAAGATGATGAGTCTGTTAAAAAAGTGATAGAGTGGATAGAGTTTAAAAGAAAGATGAGATAAAGGGTATGATTGATTTTTCAAAAGGTAAAATTAAACATCTGATTATCCATGAAATTGGTAATAAACTTAGAGATGAAAAAGTGTTTTTATCTGAAGTATTACAAAAGATAGATGAGGATTTAGAAAATATACTTTTGAATTATTTTCTAAAATCATTCTTGACTCAAAAAGATTTTTATTGTTTTAAGCATAATTCTGATTTGAACTTAAATGAGATATATTCTTACACTACTAATGTGTTTCACCAAAATAATAAAACATCATTTATAGAAATTTCTCAAAATATTGCCAAACATCTTTACGAGTATTCACTTCATCCAAAAATAAACAGAGGTGAATTGATAATTGTTGAGATAGAAAATATTATTTATAAAGAAAAAAATATAAATTTGATAGGAATTTTTAAATCAGAAAAAAAAGATTCATTTTTAAAAATAATCAAAGATAATTCTACAATTAATCTCAAAGATGATGAGGGTATAAATATATCTAAATTGGAAAAAGGTTGTTTGGTACTAAATAGTAATGAAGATGATGGATACATAGTGTTAAATGTCGATAATCAAAGTCAAGAGAGCAACTACTGGACGAATAAATTTTTAAATATTGTGCCAATAAACAATAATAGTCACAAAACAAAAGAGATTGTAAAAATATGTAAAAACTTTTCTGATGAAGTCTTAGCAACAAAATATGATACAGATGCAAAATTTACTTTTAATAATGACTATATCAATTATTTTGAAGATAATGAGTCTTATGATGTAAATAATTTTACGGATAATATATTTAAAAATGACAACATGAAAAAAGATTTTTTCCAATATCAAGAATCAAATAAAGATGCATTTGATTTTAATATGAATGATAAATTTGAATTATCACAATATGATATTAAAAAACAAAAAAATAAAATTAAAAATATTATAAAGCTAGACACAAACCTAGAACTAAAAGTTTTGCTAGACAAAGATGATATAAATAAAAATATTGAAAAAGGTTTCGATGAAGATAAGAATATGTCTTTTTATAAGATATATTTTAATGAAGAGGTGCAATAGTATGTGCCTATCAATCCCAAGTAAAATAACAAAAATAGATAAAGAAAAAAACTCTGCTATCGTTGATACTATGGGGGTATCTCGTGAGGCTAGTTTAGACCTTATGCAAGATGGTAGTTTGGAAGTTGGGGACTTTGTTCTTATCCATATTGGTTTTATTATGAACAAGATAGATGAAGTGGATGCCTTGTCTTCGCTTGAAGCTTATCAAGAAGTTTTGGCGATACTTGATGAGGAAGAGTTAGTGAAGAGTATTGAAGAAAGCGATAATTGTCCAAATGGATAATGAACTTCAACTTAAAGATTTATATGATGGGTTTAGAGATGCCAAGACTATAAAATCATTTGCAAAACTTATCTCTACAGAGGCCAAAAAACTAGAAAAAGATTTGAACATTATGGAAGTTTGTGGTGGACACACTCATACTATCATGAAGTACGGTTTAAAACAACTACTTCCTAAAAACATAAACTTTATACATGGTCCAGGTTGTCCTGTTTGTGTGATGCCAAAAGAGAGAGTAAATCATGCTATAGCTTTAGCAAAGTTACCAAATGTGATTTTGGTGACATTGGGTGATATGATAAAAGTACCAGGGAGCGATGGAAGTTTACAAGATGCAAGAGCGAATGGGGCTGATATTCGGTTTGTATATTCTCCGCTTGATTGTTTGAAAATAGCCTTAGAAAATCTTGATAAAACTATTATATTTTTTGCTATAGGATTTGAGACAACTACCCCTATGACATCAGCTTTGATAAATCAAGTTGTAAATAAAGATATAAAAAATCTACTATTTCATATAAATCATGTAACAGTTCCAGAACCTATGCGGATACTTTTAGATGATAAAGAAAATAAGATAGATGCTTTTATCGGTCCAGCTCATGTAAGTGTGATAAGCGGAAGTAAGATATATGATGAGTTTGCATCTGAGTATAAAAAACCAGTAGCAGTAAGTGGATTTGAACCTGTGGATGTGATAGAGTCAGTTTATATGATAGTAAAACAAGTTGTAGAAAAAAGATGTGAAGTTGAAGTGCAATATAGTAGAAGTGTAAGTCATGGTGGAAATACACAAGCACAAGCTTTAAATGATAAATATTTTGAAAAAAGAGATAAGTTTAGATGGCGTGGCATAGGTGATATTGCAAAAAGTGCTTTGAAATTAAAAGATGAATATGCACACTTAGATGTTGAAGTTATTTATAAAGAGATATTACCAACTAAAGAGATAGACGACCATAAACTTTGCATCTGTGGGGATATACTAAAAGGTAAAGCAAATCCAAAAGATTGTAAAGTTTTTGGTAAGGCTTGTAAACCATCTACTCCCCTAGGCTCGTGTATGGTAAGTAGCGAAGGTGCTTGTTCGGCTTACTTTAAATATGGTGGTTTGTTGCTCTAAACTAGGCTAAGATCTTTCAATAAATCACTATATTTATTTATAGCTTTTATAAATGCATCTTTATCAAGTGAAACTTCCTGTTTTGATCTTTGTGCATTTAAAGAAATATTTGGATTATTTCTATATGTAGCATCCTCACTATTATAAATATCGACTAATGTAATGTTCTTTTTGCTCATATTTTATTTCCATAATGTTTATTTATAACAATATAAAGCAAAAAACATTCCATATTAAAAAATAAAATATATTATTAAGATATAATTTATCTATTAAAACATTATGAAAGTTTGTTAAAAAAATGATAAATACAATATATGAGTATAGTGAGGTTAATGGAAATACTAAAGAGTACATTATAAACACTTTTAAACTTCACAAATATTTTAAGCTTGATTGGAAAACTTTAAAGTCTAAGCAGTATTGTGGGATTTTGAATTTTGATAATCAAGATTATTATTTACTACCAAAAATTTCTAAAGATGATTCAAAAAAAAATTTAGATATTTTTATCTATATGCTTATATATACTTACGATATAAAAGTAGAAAATGAAGATATAGCATCTTGTAAGAATGAAACGCATAATATCATAGAAGTTTTTATACAGCTTTTTGCAAAAGGGTTGTTTAAAGAGTTTCAAGCAGGGGTATATAAAGAGTATATCACCGAACAAGATAACTTAACTACTCTTAGAGGTAAGTACCTTATAAATGAAAATCTGAAATATAACCATAT
>JAYEHQ010000078.1:66362-67838 GCA_034659595.1 Campylobacterota bacterium | reverse complement strand
TTTGCAATGTTACTTTTAAATAAATCTGTACCGCTATTTGAAAGAGATAAAAAAAGTTTTGCATTTTTGTTTGATATGAATGTGTTGTTTGAGAAGTTTATAGGGCGGATAATAAAAGATATATATAAAGATGTAGAGATACCAAAAAAAGCTAAAAGTTTTGAAGAGTTGCATCTTAAACCTGATATTATTGTAAATAGCGAAAACCTAATCATAGACTGTAAATATAAAGTTATACAAGACGGTAAAATAGCAAGTCGTGAAGATAGATACCAAATGTATGTATATGCAAATAATTTTAAAAATATAGATACTACTATGCTCCTATATCCAAAGCATTTTAATCATAATAAAGATTTAGATAAAAAACTTATTTTAGGTGAAAATGATAAAAAAGTGACACTATTTATGAAAAGTATAGATTTAGAACTTGATGGTGGTTGTAGTTATAGTGAATATATAAAAGAGTTACAAAATAGGGTGGAGAAGTTACAATGGAATTAATAAATGATGATTTTTACAAAGATATAAAAGATTTACTTCGTGATGCTAAAAGTAGAGTTTATCAGAGTATAAACTCTACAATGACTCAAACTTACTGGCAAATAGGTAAGAGAATAGTTGAAGAGGAACAAGGTGGAGAGACTAGGGCAAAGTATGGAAAAGCACTTTTGAAAAACTTATCTATTGAACTTACTAAAGAGTTTGGTAAAGGTTTTTCACAAGATAATTTAGAAAAGATGAGAAAGTTTTATTTGTCTTTTCCAAAATCCGAGACAGTGTCACGGAAATTCAAACTTAGCTGGTCACACTATATATTTTTAACAAGAATTTCAAATGTAGATGAGAGAAGTTTTTATGAGATAGAAGCATCTACTAACAGTTGGAGTTTAAGGGAGTTAAAAAGACAGTTTAATAGTGGAGTTTTTGAAAGACTTGTTTTAAGTAAAGATAAATCAAAAGTAAAAGAGTTAGCATCGAAAGGGCAAATCATTCAGAATGTAGATGATATGATAAAAGACCCTTATATCTTAGAGTTTGTAGGATTACCCGAACAAAACAGCTATAGTGAGAGTGAACTAGAACAAAAACTTATAGATAAACTAGAGCATTTTTTACTTGAACTTGGAAAAGGTTTTACATTTGTAGCACGGCAAAAAAGGCTTACTATAGATGAAAAGCATTTTAAAGTTGATTTGGTTTTTTACAATAGGTTTTTAAAATCTTTTGTCGTGATAGACTTAAAAATAGGTGAGTTAAAACATCAAGATATAGGTCAAATGATGATGTATGTGAACTATTTTGATAGATATGAAAAAACAGAAGATGAAAACGATACAGTAGGGATAATACTTTGTAAAGATAAAAGTAAAGCATTAGTAGAATTAACACTTCCAAAAGACAATAATCAGATATATGCTAGTAAATATTTGACTGTGTTACCTGATAAGGAAGAGTTTAAGAAGTTGTTGGAAG
>JAYEHQ010000078.1:63290-66262 GCA_034659595.1 Campylobacterota bacterium | reverse complement strand
TATAAACTAGGTCATAGTTATTTTATGAAAGTTCAAAATGATGATGATTTAGAGTTTGTTAAAAAGTATAAAATACTCCCACTTTTAGAGGAGTATTTTTATGCAGATGATAAAAACTTTGAAGAGGCTACTAAAATATTAAATCTTAAAGAGCAACTTTAAGATTTATTTTCTCACTAAATGCTTTAGTATATCTACAACTTGAGATTTAGAACTTACTACTGCACTAGCGGATGCATCTATCTCTTTTAGTGCATGGATAAACTCTTCTGGGTGGATAACTATCAGCCTTTGATGATTTTTTTTCTCCAGTTTGAGTGAATTTCTCCAGCAAGATAGACTGTGTACATTTTAAATCCCTTAGATTTTAGTTTTATGATAAGTATTTTACAATGTATAGATTAATATCTTAATCTACTTGATAGTTTCTGCTAAAATATATAAAAATTTCAAAAAATATGAGGAAACAAATAAACGAAGCAGAAAAAAATAAAAACAACCCACTACACGGTATAAAATTAAAAGATATTTTAGAGGCATTGGTAAAGCATTATGGATGGAAGAAATTAGGAAAACTTATAGATATTAGATGCTTTTTATTTGACCCTACTATAAACTCTAGTTTAAAGTTTCTTAGGAAGACTCCTTGGGCTAGGACGAAGGTTGAGGCGATGCCTTAAATACTATAAGTGAGTCTTACATAGCTTATAGAACAAAACAAAGAGTTATGAGACTTGGTAACTTTATGCTAAAGGCGCCCATGATAAATGATGATACAACTAGGATAGTTCCATGGAGTTATCAAGGTTTTACATATACTGGTGATGTTATAGAAGATGTAAGAGTTCAAGTCCATTATATAAATGCGATGCGTTCAAACACCTCCTCTAAGTATGAAAAAAAGAGTGCAAGTGGTGAGATAGGAGATTCTGGAATTACCATGTTATCATTTCATTACAATGGTGTTGAGGGGATGCATCTACAATCATACTATTACTATGCTCCAGAGTTGTATTCAACATTTATTGCTCAGTCTGAGTATGAGTTTTTAGATGTTAATGATGTTCATCACTGTATTGGTGTCCAATATTTTAATAGCTCAGATGGTGGAAAATATTCGGATACTTATAGCAGGAATGGTGGGGATGATATTGACTTACTCGCTTTGAGAATTGCTGTAGATACAGAAAATTGGCTCGTTTCTTTAAACTACTCTAAAAACTTTGGAGTTAGTGGGATAGTAAAAGGTTATGGTGGTTTAGCAAAGGTTTATACATCCTCTATGATTGCAAATGGAAGGGGAAACTATAAGCCTGAGACTTGGATGCTAAAAACAAAATATGAATTTCCTATAGCTAGTTATAATAGTGAAATAGCTTTTAACTTTACAAATACTAAGGTACATGAAAAGAGAGAGGATGATTTCAATGCTTATTATGTGCATTTTAAACATTACTTTAATGAAGATACATCTATATATTTACGATATGAAAATATGAATTATTTGAGTGATAAAAGTGATGCTTCATATTTTAGGGCAATAGCAACTTATAGATTTTAGATAAAAAGGATTTTTTATGCAATATAGATATATAGGAAAAACTGGTTTAAGAGTAACTCCGATTTGTTTGGGAACTATGACATTTGGAAGTTGGAGTGATGAGAAAGAGTCTTTTAAAATTATGGATAAAGCTTATGACTTTGGTATAAATTTTTTCGATACGGCTGAACTTTATCCTGTACCACCTAAAACATCTTGGGCTTGGCATCTCTAGGTTTGAGTCTATTCAAAATAATTTCTCTTTAAATAATCCCCGTTTTTTAGATGAGTTAGCCAATGTATGTAAGCAAGAACAAATCTCACTTTTACCATATTCACCATTGGCAGGTGGTGTTTTAAGTGCTAAATATAACGGTGGTAAATTTCCTGAAAATTCTAGGTTTAAAGAGTACTATGACAGTAAAGAGATGAGAAAGAAAACTCAACTGATGAGGTTTGTAAATGATAAGTCATTAGAGAGTACCGCAAGATATATGACCATAGCAAAACGACTAGAAATATCTCCAGTTACTCTAGCCATAGCATACTCAAAACAATTCGACTTCGTAGCATCCACCATCATAGGTGCTAGAGAAGCTATGCAATTAGACTACTCTTTAGAAGCTATGGATATAAACCTAAGTGATGAGGTGATGCAAGAGATAAAAAATATACAGTTGGAGTTTATGTATCCGATGGGGTAGCTTCGTTCTATAACATTAGATAGATAAGATGTTTGTGTGATTTTAAATTAGGAGATGATATGTCAAATACAGTAGTTTATAACAGTGGAGAATTAGAATTAAAAATATCAGTACAAAGTGATACTGTTTGGTTGTCTCAAAGACAAATAGCAGAACTTTTTGATAAAGATATAAGAACTATAAATGAACATATAAAAGCAATATACAAAGAAAATGAATTATATGAAGATTCAACTGTCCGGAAATTCCGGATAGTTCAAAAAGAGGGAAATAGAGAAGTGACAAGAGATGTTTTGCACTATAATTTAGATGCAATCATTTCTATAGGTTATAGAGTAAATAGTAAAAAAGCCACAAAATTTAGACAATGGGCAACATCAGTTTTAAAAGAGTATATCACTAATGGTTATGCAATCAACAAAGAGAAGATAACACAGCAAAGACTATTAAACCTAGAAAGTGATGTTAAAGATATAAAATCACATATAAAAAGCGATACTTTAGAACTAAAACAAGGGGTGTTTTCTGATGGACAGATATTTGATGCTTACTATTTTATAGTAGATATAATAAAAAGTGCTAAAAAAAATATAACTCTTATAGATAACTATTTAGATGAAACTACACTCACGATGCTTTCAAAAAATCAAAATGTAAATATAACACTTATCTCTCATACTTTTTCAAAACAACTAAAATTAGATATAGAAAAATACAACAAACAATAT
>JAYEHQ010000078.1:58672-63190 GCA_034659595.1 Campylobacterota bacterium | reverse complement strand
TATGAATGATTTTTGTGAAGATGATATTTTAAGTAGATTTAACAAAATCGTTTAAGAAATATATTATTGAATATCAATCAAATATTAATGATTATGGTCGTTTAGATGATTTAAAAAATAGTGTTGATAAAATTAAAGTAAAAGTATATTTTGAGGAATTAGAAAGTAAAAAAATACCACCTTTTAAGATAAATATGAAAGTACATAATCTGCTAAAAGATTTTATTATAAATAGTGGATATAATTTATAAAAATATGGATAATAACAAATGAACTCACAAATTAAACTAGCCCATGGAAATGGTGGGCAGGAAAACAATGAACTTATCTCAACAGTTTTTTACAAAGCTTTTAAAAATGAGATTTTAGAAAAAAATGAAGATGCAGCGGTTATAGAAAACGGTAAACTTGCATTCTCTACTGATAGTTTTACAGTTACACCTTTGTTTTTTAATGGGGCTGATATTGGTAAACTTGCAGTTTGTGGTACTTGTAATGATTTGGCGATGATGTGTGCTAAGCCTAAATATCTTACTTGTAGTGTTATAATAGAAGAGGGTTTTAGTATAGATGAACTGTACGCAATAGTTGATTCTATGAAAAAAGAGCTTGAAGTAAATGGTGCTATTGTTGTAAGTGGAGATACCAAGGTAGTTCCTCGTGGAAGTGTAGATAAGATATTTATAAACACTACAGGGATAGGGGAGGTTTTAAGGTCTGGTATCAGTTCAAACTCTATAAGTGAAGATGATATTATTTTAGTCTCTCGTGATATTGGGTGTCATGGTGCTACTATATTTGCATCTCGTGAGGGGATAGAGCTTAGTAGTGAGCTTCAAAGTGATTGTAGGTCTTTGTATCCTATAGTTAAAAAACTTATAGATAGTGGTGTTAATATTTCAGCACTTAGAGATGCTACTCGTGGTGGTGTTAGTGCTGTTTTAAATGAGTGGGCAAATCAGTCAAATATCTGCATTGAGGTGCAAGAGGATAGCATCCCAATATGTGATGAAGTTCGTGGATTTTGTGAGATTTTAGGTTTTGATGCTATGAGTTTAGCAAATGAGGGTACATTTGTTTTAGCTATAAAAAAAGATTCTGTAGATATTGCATTAGAAGTTTTAAAAGAGTTTAATAACAATGCTTGTGCTATGGGCATAGTAACTACTCAGTATAGAAAAAAAGTGGTTTTAAACTCATCATGGGGTACTCAGAGATTTTTAGATATACCTACTGGTGAACTACTTCCGAGGATTTGTTAGTGCATGAATATAGTATAGTCCAATCTCTAATAGAATCATGCGAAGAGTACGCTAAACAAAATGATGCAACGAAAGTTACTAAAGTTGTGGTAAAGATAGGTGTGATGAGTGGAGTTGAACCACATCTCTTAAAAGAAGCATTTGAAACTTTTAAGGAAGATACTATTTGTAATGGATGTGAGTTTGTTATGAATATTCAAAAAGTGAAAATATTTTGTAATAGTTGTAAAGTAGAATCAGAACTTCAAAAGAATGAATATTTATGTCCTAGATGCAAAAAGGCGGACTTAAAAATTATAGATGGGGAAGATATGTTTTTAATGAGTTTGGAACTTCAAAGTTAAGAACTTAAAGTTCAAAACTTCTTTTCATCTCTTTTGCTATATCATCTCTTTTTAATTCAGAGTTTACAAAAAGCTCATTTGCTAAGATACCTTGACTTAAAAGCATATCAGCACCATCTTTAAATATTATATTTTTATCTTTTGCTAGTTGTAAAAATGGTGTAAGTTTTCCATATATTGCATCTGCTACAAAAGATGAGTTATTTAAAATCTGTTCTATTAATTCTTTTGGAGCTGGTAGATTGTCATCTTTTAAACCTGCACTTGTAGTATTTACAACTAAGTCGTATTTTTTAAGTTCAAAGTTATCCCATGTATAGCAGTTTTGTACTTTGTTTTTGAAGTAGTTTAAGTTAGGTTCACTTCTATTTAAAACATCTACCTCTATGTCATCTTGAATGAATCTAGAAACTAATGCTTTTGAAGTTCCACCAGCACCTATTATGAGGATTTTTTCTATTTTACCAAACTCTTCTATAGCTTGCATAAAACCATCTGCATCTGTGTTATAACCTATGAGACGACCGTTTTCATTAACTATGGTATTTACTACACCAACTGTTTTAGCAAAACCTCGTATTTCATCACATGCTTTGTATGCATCTTCCTTATGCGGAACAGTTATATTCGCTCCACTTAAACCAAGAGATAAAAAAGTTTCTTTGAGTTTAGAGCCATCTTCTAAATGTGTACGGATATAAGTTGCGTCATAGTTTAGGTGTTTAAAAACTGAGTTATGCATAAGTGGTGAACGGGAGTGTGAAACAGGATTTCCAAAGATAGTAAAAAGTTTTTTCATTTAGTCTAAATCCTCTAAAGAGTGTATCAACGCACCAAGTTTATTTTTTACTTCTAAATATTCTAGTTCATGAACACTGTCTGCGACTATCCCTGCACCAGCTTGAAGAATAACTTTGTCTTCTTTTACCATAGCGGTTCGTATTGTTATAGCACTATCCATATTTCCATCAAAACCAAAATAACCGATGCTTCCACTATAAAAACCTCGTTTGATTCCCTCATATTCAGCAATAAGTTCCATAGCTCTAATTTTAGGAGCACCAGTCATCGTTCCAGCTGTAAAAGTAGCCATAAAAAGATCAAACATATCTTTATCGTCATCAAGCTGTGCAACTACATCAGATACTATGTGCATAACATGAGAAAATCTTTCAATATGCATCATATCTTCAACTTTTACAGTTCCAGTTTTTGCAACTCTTCCTATGTCGTTACGACCTAAATCTATAAGCATTAGATGTTCTGCTAATTCTTTTGTATCTGATAATAACTCTTTTTCTAGTTCTAAATCTCTTTGTTTAGTTTTACCGCGTTTTCTTGTTCCTGCAATAGGTCGAAGAAGAAGTTCTCCATCTGTTAGTCTTACCATAACTTCTGGTGAACTTCCAACGATGTTGAAATCTTCATATTCCATCAAAAACATATAGGGAGATGGATTTTTTGCTCTTAAGATGCGATAAAAACTAAAAGGATCAACTTTTATATTACGAGTAAAACGATTTGTCATAAGAACTTGAAAAACATCACCACTTCTTATCATCTCTTTAGATTTATCTATCATCTCAAAAAATTTCTCTTTTGAATGTGTAAATTCACCTTTGTCGTTTCCAATATTATGAACACGATGCTTATAAGTGTATGTACCTTTTAAATCGTCATGAATCTCTTCAAATCTATTTTTAAACTCTTCAACTACAGAGATAAGAGTGATTTTGTAGTTTTTATGTGAATATACTAAAATTATTTTAGGAAGGATTAAATCTAAATCAGGAGTATTAAGTTCATCTTTTAGATTATCCATATATGAGTTAAGCTTTGGTTCAAATATTTTAACCATGTCGTAACCAATATAACCTATAAATCCATCTATAAAACCAACTTTTAAATCGCTAACAGCTTTTTTATAGATAGTTGTATCTATATTTTTGTAGTAATTTTTTAAAAAAGTAAAAGGATTTTCATCTTTTATATGTTGTTTAGAGTTTGCATCAGTATATATAGTTTTATTGTCTATGTATTGAAGTCTTTCTCTAGCACCAATACAAATAATACTATAGTTACCTTCACTTCCACCAGCACTCTCAAAGAGATAAGTTACCTCTTTGTTAAACATTTTTTTTAGTTTTGAATAAACTGCAATAGGTGCAAGTTGGTCAAGTGTAAATTGTTTTGAGTATATCAATATAAGCCTTTAGTATTTAACTATAAAAGCACCAGCTTCGATACTACTTCTTATAATTTTTAAAGCTGCTCTAGCTTCTTTTTGATCGTTAAAAGGACCAACTAATACTTTATTTAGTTTTCCTATTTTTTTGTATGTATAACTATAACCTTTGTCAGTTATAGATTTTAAAAACTTTTTATTTGGTTCATATTTTGAAAAAGAACCAACTTGAGCATAGTACAATTTTCCTGTAGTTGCTTGTTTTACAGGTGCTTTTTTAACTACTTCTTTTGGTTTTTCTATAACAGCAGGTCTAGGTGTTGGAGGAACAATTTTTTCTTGCCTACTTTGCTCTTTTAATCTTTGTGCAATGTTATCTAGATTATTAGTTTTAGTATCTTCTTCAACTAATTCAACCTCTTCAAAAAGTGGTTCACTAATACGCTCCTCTTTTATCTCTCTTGGATCAGGAGGTAAAACAGCTTGCGGTAGATTGTCATTACTATCAGAAGAAATAGAGTTCATCAATAATACTACTATTATTAAAACAATTCCAAGTGTAGCTACAGCTAAAATAATTTTTTTATTGTTAGTTGCTGAATTACCTTTATTTAAGATAATGTCATTTAGTTCATTTTTTTCTTCCATTTTATATCCTTTTTATTTTCTAAGATAAAACATACTTTGTATATTTTCTAAGATAAAACATACTTTGTATATTTTCTAA
>JAYEHQ010000078.1:0-58572 GCA_034659595.1 Campylobacterota bacterium | reverse complement strand
TTTTCTAAAGAAACATATTACATATGTTTTGACCAAGAAGCCCCTCGCTCCTTGGCAAAAACTTCATAAGGTAAAGTTAATATATTATATTCATTGGGTGCATCATTGTTTGGAAACATTTTCCATTGTTTAGGTTGTTTAGCCGCTAATTTCATACTTATCATTTTACCAAGTTGGATAGCTTCTTGTAAAGTTGTATGCCCTTTGTGTATATATAAATGTAAGTGACCCTTAGTTTTTGTTGTATAGGCAGTAAAATTTATATATCCCTCTTCACGAAGTAACAGTTGTGCTTTATGATAAAATCGTTCAGGATCTCTACCATTGTAGTCAATAACAATATTTTCAACTTTATCACGAGCATTTACAAGTGAATGAGCTACTGTTATTTCACCTTTTAGATGACTATTCATAATTGCTTGATTAAGAGGTGCATTTATTTTTTCAAATTTATTATAAAATGTACGCCCTTTAAATAATATTTTATCTACTACTTTATCACTTTTTAACCAGTAGTGAGTATTTACCATTTTAATAAGTTTCATATCCATTGCAGTCATAAAAAGTTCCTAATTAATAAGTTGATTGATTATAAATCACAAAATTTTGTGCTAAAGCTTTTAATTCTTCTTTGATACTTGCTTGAAGCTCAGTATTAGTAATATCATCTAAAACATCTGCCATCTTATTTCCGATAATTTCAAACTCTTTTTCTTTCATACCACGGCTTGTTAGTGCAGGAGAACCAACACGGATACCTGAAGTTACAAATGGGCTTCTAGTTTCACCTGGAACAGTGTTTTTATTGATAGTGATACCTGCATTACCTAAGGCCGCATCTGCATCTTTACCACTAATCTCTTTTCCAACAAAAGATACTAAGATTAAATGGTTATCAGTTCCACCACTTACAACATCATAACCACGCTTAACCATCACTTCACCAAGTACTTTCGCATTAGCTTTTACTTGTTTAGCGTATTCTTTCCATTCTGGAGAAAGATTATGTTTGAAACCAACAGCTTTAGCTGCGATAACATGAACTAAAGGTCCACCTTGAAGAGCAGGAAAGATAGCAGAGTTGATTTTCTTTGCAATATCTTCATCATTAGTCATAATCATACCACCACGAGGACCAGCAAGAGTTTTGTGAGTAGTAGTTGTTACAATATCGGCATAAGGGAATGGACTAGGATGTTCACCAGCACATACAAGACCAGCGATATGAGCAATATCTGCAAATAAGATAGCACCAACTGCATCAGCTATTTCACGGAACTTTTTAAAGTCAATTTCACGAGCATAAGCAGAAGCACCACAAACGATAATTTTAGGTTTAACTATTTGAGCTATATCCATAACTCTGTCATAGTTGATACGACCATCAAGTTCAACACCATAAGTAAAACTAGAGTAGTTTTTACCAGAAAAACTAGGTTTTGAACCATGAGTAAGATGACCACCATGACTTAAGTCCATACCAAGAAGTTTATCACCAGCTTTTAAAAGTGCTGCGTAAACTGCACCATTTGCTTGACTTCCAGAGTGTGGTTGAACATTTGCAAATTCACAGTTAAAAAGTTTACAAGCACGATCAATTGCTAATTGTTCAACACCATCAGCGTATTCACAACCACCATAGTAGCGTTTCATTGGGTAACCCTCAGCATACTTATTAGTAAAAACAGAACCCATTGTTTCCATTACTGCTGGAAGAGTAAAGTTCTCAGATGCTATCATCTCCAAATGGTCAGTTTGACGCACTAATTCTTTTTCACATAAATCAAATATTTCGCTATCGTATTCTTTTAAAAAACTCATAGTATTAAAATTCCTTAATTATTTATAATTATAGTGATTGTACTAAAAATATAATAATAAAAGACTGAATTTAACTATCTAGCTATTAATAAAGAGTTTTGTTGATTTAAAGATTTGTTGAGGTTTTTTGTATTAAATTGAAAAGTGGTGGACAAGGAGAGATTCGAACTCTCGGTACCCGTAAAGGTACGCACCCTTAGCAGGGGTGTGGTTTCAGCCACTCACCCACTTGTCCGTTTGAGGTCGTAATTATAATAGCTTGTTTATAACATACAGCTTAAATTCAAATCTTTTTTAATATAATTTTCAAAAGTTTTTTATTTAAGGGGATTTTACTATCAAAACATTATTATTAATTTTATTAACTACTATATTATATTCTTCTAACTATCCAAATTTTTCAAAAAATCAATTGAAAAGTATAGAAAAAAATGCAGGACGAATTTCAAAATTTAGAATAATTGATTATCAAAACAAAATAGATTCTTTTAAACTATTTACTAAAGAGAAAAAACTTCTAAAAGTGAATTTTTATCTTAATCAACTTTTACCACAATACGATGATGTAACAAAAAAACAAGAAGATTATTGGGCTACACCTAAAGAATTTTTAATATTAGGATATGGTGATTGTGAGGATTACGCCATTATCAAATACTATACTTTGATTAAGTTAGGATTTGATAAAAATAAACTTTTTCTTACTACGGCTCATGAGAAGTATAGGGGAGGTTATCATATGGTTCTTAGTTATTTTAAAAGTAAAAATGAACCGCCTCTTATTTTAGATAACCTTAGTTTCAGAGTTTTAACTCTAAAAAAAAGAAAAGATTTGGAGGCGGATTTATTTATAAATCATAATGGTATTTTTAAACTTAAAAAAAATGGTATGCTGAAAAAAATTGCTCCATCATCTAAAAAGTTTAATAATATGTTGTATAAAGTATCTAAAGAATAAATATTTATTAAATTTGAGCTAAAATTTTAGAAACAATTTCTTCTGGATCTTCAGCTTGATAAATAGGACGACCAACTACTATAAAATCTACTTTTGCATTTTTAGCATAAGTAACATCAGCTACTCTTTTTTGATCTCCAGCATCTTCTCCAAATGGACGGATACCTGGAGTTAAAGTCATAAACTTATCATTTGTGATATTTTTAATAGATTCACTTTCAAATGCTGAGCAAACAACACCGTCAAGCCCACTATCATTTGCATCTTTAGCAAATTGATTAGCTTTTTCTAAAATACTTTTTTCATAAATAGCATCAAATTCATCTTCTGTAAATGATGTAAGGGCAGTAACGGCTAATACGATTGGGCGATTTTCATATTTTTCAAGTCTTTGCATAACAGTATCCATAGCTCTACGACCAGCTGATGCATGTATGTTGAACATATCTACACCTAGTCCCATAATAGATTCAGCAGAGTCAGCCATAGTATTTGGTATATCATAAAGTTTTAAATCTAAGAAGATTTTAAAATCAGGATTGATTTCTTTTATAGCTTTTAAAAAATCTTCGCCATCTCGGATATAAGTTCTAAGACCAACCTTTAGCCAAACGCTGTGATTTTTTATTTTATTAATTAGGTCTAAATTTTCTTTTGCAGTTGGTAAGTCTAGTGCTACACATAATTCCATAATTCATTTTTCCTATTTTTTGTTTGGAATTGTATAATAATTTTTATTTAAGCTTGTTTAGATGTTATAATTTCAAAAAATAAGGAATGAAAATGTCTATAATAAAAGTTATAATTAATGGAGAGTCTAAAGAATTTAAAGCGAAAATAACCCTACAGGAGTTATTAGTTCAATTATCGTTAGAAGGTAAAGTTATGGCTGCTGCTGTTAATATGGAAATTGTAAAACAAGGTAATTGGGAAACATTTTACTTAAATGATGGAGATAAACTAGAATTACTTGATTTTGTTGGTGGTGGATAAAAATCTTATTTAATTTCTATACCTACTACAGCTATAGCATATTCCCCATCATGAGTAATTGATACACTTGTATCTTTTATATTAAACTTGTTTATAATTTTTTCAGATAATTTTATTTGAGGAGCACCTCTTGAAGTTTTTGAAATCTTTATATCAAAGAATGAACAATCACTTCCTATCCCAACACCTAAAGCTTTAGATGTAGCTTCTTTAACTGCCCAAAATCCAGATGCTGTTTTATGGTTTTTAACAAGTGATATTTCATTTGAAGATAAGAATTTCTGAAGTGCTTTATCTCCGAAACGCTCCATTAAGCGTTTCATACGAGAAGTTTTAATAAGGTCTATACCAATCATTTACTGAATTACAAATTCTGTAAAGTATATACCTTGTATATTACCATCTACTATTATGGCATTTAAAGTATCCATAATTTGATTTGTCACTTTTGATTTACCTTTTTTAGAAGATATTTCTTCTAATGTTTTTGAAGTTAAAATCCTAATTATTCTATCTCTAAGTACAGCAGATTTAGCATCAAGTTCTAGACTTAATTCTTCACCATTAACTTCTAAGCTCATTGTAACTTTTAAATATCTACGACCTGCATCACTTTTAAGATTTACTGTAAATGTTTCTAGTGGATATAAAATCCCAATATCTGCTAGTTGTCTTGAATTATCCATTTCTGAATTTGAAGATGAACTTCTTCTCTTTTGAGGTGCACTTTTTTCTCTAGCTTGAGGTTCATTTGATTGGATAGCTTCTTCATCGTCACTACCCATTAGAAGAAAAGTAACGATTCCACCTATTAGTATAATAAGGACTAGAATAACAATGATAATTATCATTAACATATTATTTGATTTTTTTTCTTTTGGTTCTTCTTCTGTTTCTTTATTTTCTTCTTCAGCCATTTTCTTTCCTTTAGTTTGTTAATTCTTTGAGTGGCAAAAACTCATAAGTTTCAGCATTATAATAATCTATTTTACCAGTTTCCATGTTGTAATACCAACCATGTATAGATAAATCCTCGTTTTGAAATCTTTTTTTAACATTAGGATATGTTAATATATTTTCAATTTGTTTAATTACTGATAACTTTTCTGTTAATCTTAAAAGTTCCTCTTTGTTTGCATCAGCACCAAGACTTAGTATTGCAGTTTTTTTTGCACTTTCACCTAATTCTAACCATTTTTTAGTGTGAATTAATGATGGATCAATAATATCCTCATAGAGGCAAGCACAAGCACCACAATGTGAATGACCACAAATAATAATTTCTTCTACATTTAAAACACTTACTGCGTATTCAATACCAGAAGCAGTTGAGTGAAAATCTTCATCTGGTTTATATGGAGGTACAAAATTACCAACATTTCGAATAACAAATAAATCACCTGGGTCTGATTGAACCATTAAGTCTGGAATAACTCTTGAATCTGAACAACCGATAAATAAGGCTTTTGGTGATTGACCATTTTTAACAAGATTTAGTAAAGACTCTTTGTTTTTTTTAAAGTATGTTCTAAAAAGTTGATTACCTTGAGCATAGTCTTCTAGTTTCATTTTATATACACTCTGTAATATTAAGAGCCTTCATGATTTTTTTAAAGATTTCTCCAGATTCACGATGCATATCATCATGATATTCAACTACAAATACTTCTCTATTATGAGATAATTCAGTTGCATGTGTATTAGGTTTATAATCATATTTATTTATGATGTTTTCAATTGTTTCAATTACTAATTTTTTTTCTGTATGACCTTCATAAGCAGTAGATATTCTTGAAAATCTTTCTTCACTTCTAATCTCTATATCAATCATATTTTTATTCCTTAATCCATTTATAATAATTTTTGAATTGTACAATTATTTTAGTAAAAAGTTTGTTAAGTGGATTAGAATATGTATCTTAATACCATTCTAAAAGTTTTGTAACTTCATCTACAATAAATGTTTTAATGGGTGGTTTTTCTAAAGTTTTTTTTGCTATTAATGCTTTTGAAATATTTTGCATTTTAGCTTCTTTAAGTCTTACATCCATTCCATAAACATCCCTAACATCGCCTACAAGTGAAACTTCACCTATAAAAATAGTTTCTTTTGAAATCGCTCTGTCTCGAAAACTACTAAGTATTGCTGCTAGTATTGCTAAATCGGCTGATGTTTCTGTGATTTTTATACCACCTGTAATATTTATAAAAACATCATACCCCGATAATGGAATTTCCAGTTTTCTCTCAAGTAATGCTAAAAGCATATTAAGTCTGTTGTTATCAAAACCTGTAGCTTGTCTTTTAGAGTTTGGTGTATGTGATTCTGAAACTAATGCTTGAACTTCTAAAATAATAGGGCGTGAACCTTCCATTACAACAGTTAAAGCTGAACCAGATTGATTTGAGTTGCGGTTAAAAAATCTAGATGCTATGTTTGTAGCACTTACCAGACCATTGCTTCTCATCTCAAAAACACCAATTTCACTTGTGGGACCAAAACGATTTTTGAAACCTCTTAGTATTCTTAACTCTTGTGAAGAGTCACCTTCAAAATATAAAACAGTATCAACCATATGTTCTAAAACTCTAGGACCAGCGATAGAACCCTCCTTTGTGATATGACCAATTATAAATATAGCAATATTTTTATCTTTAGCTATTCTCATAAGTTCAAAGGTGATTTGTCTAACTTGTGTTACTGAACCTGGTGCTGATGTTATATCTTCTGAATAAAGTGTTTGGATAGAATCAATAATAAGAAAATCATAGTTTCTTTCTTCTAACTCTACTAGAACTTGCCCAAGTCTAATTTCACTTAAAAGGTATAAAGAATCCTTGTTTGCATCTAAACGATTTGCACGAAGTTTTATTTGAGAAGTTGATTCCTCTCCAGTTACATAAAGAACGCTTTTATTAGTTGATGCTATATCTCCACCAACTTTTAAAAGTAAAGTTGATTTTCCAACACCAGGTGAGCCACCTATAAGTGTTAGTGAACCAGGAACAATTCCTCCACCAAGTACCATATCTAATTCATCATCATTGGATGAATATCTATATATTTCTTCCTCTTTTATATCATTTATACTAATGGCTTTAGCACTTTTTGAAGTTGATGATTTTGTTTGTTTAATTACTTCTTGTTGTCGTTCATTCAATTCTATAAAAGAATCCCATGCTCCACAATTTGTACATTTCCCCATCCATTTTGGAGTGTTAAGTCCACAATGTTGGCACTCAAATAAGATTTTTTTCTTAGCCATCTGTATTTACCTTAATATTAAAATTGAAAAATTATAGTAGAATAAAACACTGTAATGAAAAAATATTGCAATATGTCATTTCTTTTTTAATATAAATATTAAATGGGTAATATATAAACACTTTTACAAATTATAAAAATCAACTTATAGTAAAATAACTATATATTAAATATAAAAATTATATAATGGCTTCAGTTTGTCTAAATAGACTAAGTTTCTTTAATAAGAGATTAAATATCTATTAATTTAGATGTAAATTTATAAATTTAGGAGTTAAAATGGTTGAACATCATGATTTATTAAGATCATTCAAAGATAACTGTGGTTTTGGTCTTGTTGCCAATATTAAAAACAGAGCATCTCATAAAGTTTTAAATGATGCGGTTACTGCATTAGAGAGAATGATGCACCGTGGTGCAGTTGCAGCGGATGGAAAAACTGGTGATGGTAGTGGACTTTTACTCTCTATGCCAACAGAGTTTTTAACAGAAGAAGCAAGTAAACGAGGTGTTGAATTACCAAAGCAATTTGCAGTAGCTTCTGTATTTACAAAAGATAAGGCAAATCTTGATATTTTAGAAGGTTTTTGTACTAATAATGATTTAAAAATCATACTTCGCCGTGATGTACCAGTAGATATTAATGCTCTTGGTGATCAAGCAATCGCTTCTCTACCAAATATTGTTCAAATGTTTATCGTTCCAAACTCTATCATGGCTACTTCTAGATTTGATGCACTTTTATATCTTTCAAGAAAAGAGTGTGAACATCAACTACTTGGCGATGCTGATTTCTATATAGCATCTATGAGTTCTAAAGTTCTTTCATATAAGGGGCTTATCATGCCTACTCATATAAAGCAATTTTATAAAGATTTAGCAGATGAAAAATTTAAAATCTCTTTTTCACTTTTTCACCAAAGATTCTCAACAAATACTCTTCCAGCTTGGAAACTAGCTCAGCCATTTCGTGCTGTAGCTCATAATGGAGAGATTAACTCAGTAGAGGGTAATCGTTTTAATGTTGAGATAAAATCAGAATCAATCAAAAGTGAAGTTTTTACAGATGAAGAGATAGCTAGAATTTTACCTATTTTACAACTTGGTGCATCTGATAGTGCATCTAGTGATAACTTTTTAGAATTTTTACTTGTAAATGGTATGGACTTTTTTAAAGCTGTTCGTGGTGTTATACCATCAGCTTGGCAAAATGCTCCACATATGGATCCAGAACTTCGCGCATTTTATGAGTATCACTCAACTGTGTTTGAAGCATGGGATGGTCCAGCTGCATTTTCTGTAACAGATGGTCGTTATATTGGTTGTGCATTAGATAGAAATGGTCTTCGCCCTTCAAAATATATAGTAACTAAAGATGATAATCTTCTTATAGCTAGCGAATATGGTGTTGTGGATATTGATGAAGAAAACATTAAAGAACGAGGTCGTCTTCAATCTGGTGAGATGATAGGTCTTGATCTTAAATATGGAAAATTACTTAAAAATGATGAGATAAATAACTATTTAAAAGGTTCTAACCCTTATATGAAATGGTTAAATGAACACATGGTTTATTTACAAGAGCATGTAGAGGGTCAATATGCATCTGAATGTGAATTTGATAAAGATGAATTAGTAGATAGACAAAGATATTTTAACTTTACTCAAGAAGTTATTGAACAAGTTGTTGAACCTATGATGAGTGATTCAAAAGAAGCTGTTGGTTCTATGGGTGATGATACTCCTTTAGCTGCTTTTTCTGATAAACAAAGAAATTTTACAGATTATTTTAAGCAAAAATTTGCACAGGTTACAAATCCACCAATTGATCCAATTCGTGAAAAAGTTGTAATGAGTTTAAATACTGGTTTTGGTGAAGTTCATAATATTTTAGATGAAGTTCCAACTCACGCACATAGACTAAAAGCAGTATCACCTATTGTTACACAAGAAAAATTGAATGTATTAAAATCTTTTGGCGATAAAAAATCACCTCGTTATCAAGCTTTTTATTATAATGAAACATTTTCAACTGCATATAATGGAGATTTGAAAAAATCATTAGATTCTTTAGTTGATGAAGTTATAAACGCCGTAAATGATAATGGTGTTAGAATAGTAATTCTTGATGATAAAGAGTTTTCTTCTGATAATCTTGTTATCCCTATGGCTATGGTAATCGGTCGTTTAAATATAGCGTTATCAAATGCAAATATTCGTCATTTAGTTTCTATGATAGCTGTAACTGGTGAAGTAATGGATTCTCATAGTGCCGCTGTACTTATTGGTTATGGTGCTTCAGCTATATATCCAAACTTACTTTTTTCTACAGCAATCTCTCAACTTGAGCGAACAAATAGTAAAAATATAGAAAAAAATGATGCACTAAAGTCTATTCATACTGCACTTAATGGTGGACTTCTTAAGATTATGTCTAAGATGGGGATAGCAACTATAGCATCATACAGAAATACTGGTCTTTTTGATGTAATGGGACTTAGTCATGAAATAGTAGAAGATTGTTTTGAAACTTCACATTGTGCAATACCTGGACTAGGGTATAACGATATTCAAGAGAGACTTGAAAAAACACATAAAGAAGCTTTTAAAAAAGATGGTTTTAATAAAATATTTCCTTTAAATATTGGTGGATATTATAAGTTTTATTCAGGTCAAGAGCATCATGATTTTGGACCTGCTGTTATTCATGCAATTCATGCAGTTGCTAGTAATGGCAAAAAAGAGGATTTTGATAGATTAAAAGACTTAGTAAACAAGCGTGGTTTAAAATTTATTCGTGATTTCTTTGATTTAAAATCAAAAAGAAAATCGATCTCAATAGATGAAGTAGAATCAAAAGAGGAGATTTTCAAAAGATTTGCATCAGCTGCTATGAGTCTTGGTTCTATATCTCCAGAAGCTCATGAAACTATTGCTATTGCAATGAATAGAATTGGCGGACAATCAAATTCTGGTGAGGGTGGAGAAGATAAAGAAAGATTTGGGACTGAGAGAGTTTCAAAAATTAAGCAAGTTGCATCTGGTAGATTTGGTGTAACTCCTGCATATCTTCGTTCAGCTGAAGAGATTCAGATAAAAGTTGCACAAGGTGCAAAACCAGGAGAGGGTGGACAACTTCCAGGTCATAAAGTAACGCCACTTATTGGTAAGCTTCGTCATACTGTTCCCGGTGTTACACTTATCTCACCACCACCGCATCATGATATTTACTCTATTGAAGATTTAGCTCAACTTATTTTTGATATGAAACAAGTAAATCCTACTGCTAGAGTAGCTGTAAAATTAGTTTCGACTGTTGGTGTTGGTACAATTGCATCTGGTGTTGCAAAAGCTTATGCAGATAAGATTATTATATCTGGTGGTGATGGTGGTACTGGTGCTGCTCCATTAACTTCTATAAAATTTGCTGGTAATCCATGGGAACTAGGACTTGCAGAAGCTCATAACTCTCTAAAAGCAAATAATCTTCGTAGTATGGTAGAAGTTCAAGCAGATGGTGGACTTAAAACTGGTTTAGATGTTGTAAAAGCTGCACTTTTAGGTGCTGAATCTTACGCATTTGGTACAGGTGTTTTAACAATAGTTGGTTGTAAAATGCTTCGTATTTGTCATGTAAATAAATGTTCAGTTGGAATTGCTACTCAAAATGAAAAACTTCGTCAAGAGTTCTTTAAAGGTCATGTTGATCAAGTTATAAATTATTTCACGCTTTTAGCTGAAGATGTTCGTTCTATCATGGCGGAACTTGGATTTAAAACGATGGAAGATATGATTGGTAAAAGTGAAGTATTAAGTGTTAAAGATGATGCTTTTGCACAAAAATTTGATTTTTCAGCACTACTTCATAAAGAGGAGGGTGTAGATACTCATCAGCAAAAATTTAATGATCCATTTGATGATAATAAATTTGAGATAGATGTATTAAAAGAAGCTATGACTGCTATTCAACATCCTGAACACCCTATAAGAATTACTAGAGATATATGTAATCTAAATAGAAGTTTTGGGGCAAGAGTAAGTGGTGAGATAGCTCAGTATTATGGTGATGCTGGCTTAAAACCTGATACTATTAAGATAAATTTATCTGGTATAGCAGGTCAAGCACTTGGAGCATTTTTAATTCATGGTGTTTCTATCTATCTTGATGGTGTAGCAAATGATTACCTTGGTAAAGGTATGCATGGTGGTAAAATAATCATCACTTCTAAAAATGAGGGTGAAGAGTTTGCAGCTGGTGGTAACACTTGTTTATATGGTGCTACTGGTGGTAAGCTTTATGTGTCTGGTGCAGTAGGTGAGAGATTTGCAGTTCGTAACTCTGGTGCTTTAGCTATAGTTGAGGGTACTGGTGATAATGCTTGTGAATATATGACAGGTGGTGTAGTTATAATCCTTGGTGATACTGGTATTAACTTTGGTGCTGGTATGACAGGTGGTATATCTTTTATATATGATAAAAATCATTCATTTGTAGAAAATGTAAATCGTGAGTTAGTTGATTCTATACGAATTGATACTGATGAGGGTGATGAAGCTAGACATTATCTAAAAAGATTACTTAAAGATTATGTAGTTGAAACTGGTAGTAAAAAAGCACAAGAATTAATTGAAAACTTTAGAGTAGAAGTAAGAAATTTCTGGTTAGTTAAACCTAAAAACTTAACGAAATTACCATTAAATATAGAGAAAGGAGACTAATCATGAGAGATTTTTTAACAACAAAAAGAATAGAACCAACAAAAAGATTAGTAGTTGAGAGAACTAAAGACTTCGGTGAAATTTATGAAGTTTTTGATAAAAAGGATGCTTCTACACAGGCTGATAGATGTATCCAATGTGGTGACCCATTTTGTTCAAATAAATGTCCTTTGCACAACTATATACCTCAGTGGTTAAAGTCTGTAAGTGAAAAAGATTTAGAGTTTGCATTTAAACTTTCAAATGAACCATCTCCTTTCCCAGAAGTTATGGGTAGAGTTTGTCCACATGATAAACTTTGTGAGGGTGACTGTACTCTAAATGATGGTCATGGTGCTATCACGATAGGTTCAGTTGAAACACACATAACAGAAGAGGGTTTTAAAGCTGGTTACAAACCAGAATTTCCAGGTATTATAACTGATAAAAAAGTGGCTATTATTGGTAGTGGTCCTGCTGGATTATCAGCTGCTACATATTTGCTTCGTTCAGGAATTGCTGTAACTATGTATGAAAGAAGTGATAGAGCAGGTGGACTTTTAACTTATGGTATTCCTAATTTTAAACTTGATAAAAAAATAGTTGAGCGTCGTGTTAAGTTCTTAACTGATGCTGGTATGAAACTAATTCTTAATTGTGAAGTTGGTCAAGATATTTCGTTTGAAGATATTGAAAAGACTCATGATGCTATTTTTGTTGGTGTTGGTGCTACTAAAGCTAAAAGAGCTTCTCTTGTTGGTGAAAATGCTTCAAATGTATATGATGCTATGGATTATTTAACAGCTATTCAAAAGAAAAGATTTAAAACTTCTTATGATAAAAAATTTGATTTTAAAGATTTGAGCGTTGTTGTAATTGGTGGTGGTGATACTGCTATGGATTGTCTTCGTACTGCAAAAAGAGAAGGTGCTAAAAATGTAACTTGTCTTTACAGAAGAGATGAGAAAAATATGCCCGGTAGTAAAAAAGAGTATAAAAATGCGATGGAAGAGGGTGTTGATTTTTCATTTTTATCATCTCCCAAGAGAGTGATTCTTGATGATGACTCTTGTGCTATTGCAGTTGAATATGTAAATACTAAACTTGGTGCAAAAGATGCATCTGGTCGTCAAAGAATGGAGGAGATTAAAGGTAGTGAAACTAGGATTAATGCTGATGTAGTTATCATGTCTTTAGGTTTTGACCCTGAAATCCCATCATTCTTAGCGGAAAATGGAATTGAGACAAATTCATGGGGTGGTGTTATTATAAATGAAGATACTCATGAAACAACTACAGCTGGAATCTACTCTGGTGGTGACTGTTATCGTGGTGCTGATTTAGTAGTAACGGCTGCTTATGATGGTCGTGAAGCTGCTAGAAGTATTGCTAATTCACTTTTGAAATAAAAGTTAAAACTACATTTTTAAAATAAATGGGGTATTTTTAATAGTATCCCATTTCTAACACTCCATTTCTACTAAAATAATTTTGAATTGATTTTTTTTTGCTACTATTAGGTTTAATTAATTATTACTCTTTAAAAAAGATGTAATGCAAAAGAGAAGTACTAAAATGAAAAAAGAATTATTTAATATTTCAAAGAATCTTTCCGTTTTATATGTTGAGGATGATGATGAGACAAGAGAACAATACGAAAAGATATTTAAAGTTTTATTTAAAAATGTTAAAAGTGCAGAAAATGGAAGTGATGCATTAAAATATTATAATGAAGAGAATTATGATTTAGTAATTACTGATTTAACTATGCCTATTATGGATGGAATAACTTTAATTGGTGAAATTTTAAAGTTAAATTCTAAACAACATATTATTATAATGACTGCTCATAATACTGGACAAAATTTGAGAAGTTCAATTGACTTTCAAATAGATGGTATTTTATTAAAGCCTGTAGCTGTCGATAAATTATTTCAACTTTTATATAAAGTATGTGTTGTTATTGAAAATGAAAAAAAAGATAATACTAAATGTAGTGAAGACAAAAAAGTTCAGACTTTATTAACAGATGATAATCAAGTTTTACTTTTAGTTATGATAGATAAATTTCATGATATTGCGAAGCAGTTTGGCAATAATGCTAAAGAATCTATTTCAACTACAGTTAGTCAACATCTTTTGTTTTTTGGTATTGAAAATCCTGGATGCTTTGTAAAATTGGACAAGGGTGTGATTATATATGTTGTTGATAAAGATTATCTAAAAAATATAATGGAATCATTACAAGATTTTTCACAAAGACATAATAGTTTAATTGCGGAGTTTGATAACTTAAAAATACATCTAACACTATCTTATGGCATAGTAGTGCCTTCAAAAACAAGAGATATTAAAAAAGATAGTTGTAAGATTATATTAGAATATATTGATCATGTTTTATTTGATATAGATTCTCATGAAGAAGATATATTTATAGTAGATATGGATTCTGATTTACTTGAAGAGAGAAAAATAGAGTCTTTAAAACATTTGGAAGCTACTATAGGGGTATTGGAACAAGAGTCAATGGTTCCATTTTATCAGCCTATAATAGATTTACATACTAAAGAAGTTGTATCCTATGAAATTTATTATAGAATAAAACATGAAAATAAGTATATACTTCCTGAGTTTTTTGTTCAAATGTGTGAAAAAGCTGGTATAATTGAGAAGATATCTAAATCTGTATATGATAAAGCCTTTAATTGTTTATCAACTAGTAATTACAGTATTCATATTAACTTAAATGTAGCAAATCTTAAAGATGATATGATGAAAAATTATCTTGTAGAGTTAAGTTTAAAGTATAAAATTAATAATAATAGGATTATTCTAAATATTGTAGATAGTGAATTGTTAAAAGGAAAAAGTATAGAGACTTTAATAGAGTTTAAAAAACTTGGGTTTAAAGTCCTTTTGAAAGATTTTGCAACTACTAATATTAATATTGACTTATTGACAATTTTAGAACCTGAATATATAAAAATTAAACAAAGTATGATAGAACGCTCTTTAGTTGAACCAAAAGTTAAAAAAATAATTTCTTTTTTAATAAATCTTGCAAAAGATTTAGATATAAAGAGCATAATTATTGGTGTAGAAAGTAAAGAATTTTTAGATGAGGGTGCAAGTTTAGGTTTTGATTATGCACAAGGCTATTTACTTGGAAAACCAGCAGATAAAATAATAAAAAAGTGAGAATATAATGAATTTTAATAATCCTATAGAGATTGCTTCAAATATATATTGGGTAGGTCATTATCTTGAAGGTGATCCATTCCAATGTCATCCGTATTTAATTGTTAATGGTGATGAATCTATTTTAATTGATCCTGGTTCTGTTATAGAATTTGAGATGGTGATTAAGAAAATAAAAGAATTAATACCACTTAATCATGTTAAATACATTGTATTACATCATCAAGATCCAGATTTAGCTGCATCTGTGCCAGCTATTGAAAAATTGATTGATAGGGATGATTTGCAAATTATCACCCATTCTCGCATGAGCTTATTGATACAACATTATGGTATTACTTCTAAATATTATGAGATAGATAAAAATAATTTTTTACTTAAAACAAATACTGGATTAGAATTGAAATTTTTAATGACACCTTATTGTCATTCACCTGGTGCATTTGTATCTTATGAAATTAAAAATAAAGTTCTTTTTTCAAGTGATATTTTTGGTGGTTTAGAGGAATCTTGGAAATTTTATGCAGATGAGAATTATTTTGAAGATGCTAAGGCATTTCATGAAACATTTATGCCAAGTCGTGATATTTTCAATTATACACTTACGAGGATTGAAAATTTAGATTTAGAACTTATTGCTCCTCAACATGGTTCTATTATCAAAAAAGAGTATATTGAAAATCTTATTAAAAAATTAAAAAATTTGGATTGTGGATTATATATTGATGAAAAATATCACACTGAGTTAAATAAAACAGTTAAGAAATTAAAATTAGAAATAGAAAAAAATAGAAAAAAAGACACTCTTTTAATGGAACAAGCAAAGTTAGCTCAGATGGGTGAGATGATGAATATGGTTGCTCATCAATGGAGACAGCCATTAAATGTTGTAGCAGCTTCCGCTTTAAATCTTTCTCTATTAAATAGTATAGGTGGTTTGACTGACGAAGAATTAGAAAAAACAACTTCATTTATTCAAGAGCAAATTCAAAAAATGTCGGAAACGATAAATGATTTTATGGAATTTAATAAAGAAGTTTCAGAAGATGAAATTTTACTTCAGGAATCTGTATTAAATGTAGAAAAAATGATAATATCTCAACTTAAAAATAGATCTATCAAGTTAATTGTAGATATAGATAGTGATGTATCAGTATTTCATAACAAAACATCTGTTGAACACTCTATTATGAATCTTATCTCAAATGCTAGAGATGCTTATGATGGTTATGATAGTGAAGATGAAAAAGTTATTAAAATTTATACTAAGAGTGATATAGATGGTGAAATTGATATATTTATTGAAGATAATGCAGGTGGCATTCCCAAAAATATAATAAATAAAATATTTAATCCTTACTTTACAACAAAAGAACAGGGTAAAGGTACAGGGATAGGTTTATACATGACACGAAAAATGATAGAAGAGGTTGAAGGAAGTAGTATAGATGTGAAATCATCAAATGATGGAACAATATTTAAAATTAAATTTGTAAAGGGTAGGAAAGATGATTGATGTTAAAAAAGTTAGGGAACTAACAAAAGAATTAACTATATTATATGCTGAAGATGAAATATCTGCTCAAAAAGAGATAGAGAAAACTCTTAAAATATTTTTCAAAAAAATAATTGTTGCTAGTGATGGTGAAGAAGGATTGGAACTTTTTTACAAGCATAAAGATGAGATTGATTTAGTTATGTCTGATATAATGATGCCAAAAATTGATGGTCTAGGGATGGTTGCAGAGATTCGTTCTGTAGATAGAGATCTTCCTGTAATAATGCTTACTGCATTTAATGATCAAGAATATTTTGTTAAATCTATTAGTTTAAAAATAGATAAATACTTAATTAAGCCACTTGATCAAAGAGCTTTTATTGAAACTATAAATGATGTAGCTCGTTCACTAACTCAAAAAAAATTATTAGAACAATTGCTTCGTGAAAATCAAAATGCAGAGCTTATTGCAAAAGAGAAAGAGACAATCTCAAAAATAACAGAAGCATATAGCTTGCCAATGATTATATTTAAAGATGGGAAAACAAGACATTTTTCAAATACATTTACATCATTATTTGGTGCAAAAATTGGTGGTGATATTGATAATATTACACCAGATATGATAGGTTTATTTGATAGTGAAAGAGGTTATTTAAACTCATTTGATGGGTATGATGATAAGAATTATGAAAATAATAGAGTTCTTTTAAATATTAATAGTGGTAGAAAAATATTTAGAGTATATAAAAAAGATATTGATGTTTCAGATGGTTTAGCAGATATGTTTATTTTGATAGATATAACATTTGAAGAGCATATAAAAGCAAAAGAAAACAGTTATACTCAATCTTTAGAAAAGCAAATAATACAAGAAAAATCATCAAATATCAAAAAGCAAGAAAATCAAAATATTTCAGCAGAAAAATATACTGTTGATGTTGATCCAGATGCAGTTTCAAAACTTTTAGAATTAGATAAACTAGATAATGATTTTTATGAATCAATTTCAGATTTTGAAGAGGGCTCTATAGAAAATTTAGGAAAAATATCTGTTATTTTATCTAAATATGCAATTAGTATTCAACCTTTTAATGAGTTTGTAGATATTTTTGTAGCTATAAATAATCTTTCAGAACTACTAAGTAATTTAGATATAGGTATATTATCTATAAATGAGCATTCATCTTTTGTAAAAAATCTACATATTATTAGAGATGAACTTTCACATTGGAGAAAAGATATTTTTATAGATCAAACTGAAACAAGTATTCATGTTCATGATGCTCCACTTTTTAGTGCATGTTTACAAATTGAGACTTTATTTTCTAATATTGATGATGAAATAATTGAAGAAGTTAGTGATTTTGACTTCTTTTAACTTTTAAATATTTTAGTTTATTTCCAAGGTTTTATCCATAAGATAAGTCTTGGAAGAAGTATCAAATCTGCTACAACAGCCATAAACATAGCAAGCATTGTTAATAATCCGAAATATATAGTTGGATAAAAATTTGATAATGTAAGAACTGAAAATCCAATCATGATAACTAAAGTTGTATAATACATAGCATTACCAATACTAGTATGTGAGCGATGTATAGCTTCTAAATAGCTCGAATCTTTTTTAATCTCCTCTTTGAAACGATGCAGATAGTGTATGGTATCATCAACAGCAATACCTAAGCTAATAGCAGCAATAGTTATTGTCATCATATCTAATGGTATTCCTATCCATCCCATAAATCCAAATATTACTCCAACAGGTATTATGTTGGCTATAGAAGCAATAAATGCTACTTTTATAGATTTGAATAAAATAATAAACATAATAAATAAGATTACTAAAACTATAGATAAAGTTTTGATTTGTGATTCATATAAAGACTCAAGCATATTGTTATACATTACCATCATATTTGCTAATCTTATATCTTCTTTTTCTATATTGAATTTTTCATGTATATCTTTTTGTATTCTCTCTAAAAGTTCACCTCTTCTTAAACCTTGCATCGAATCTATTATGCGAATAGTAAATCGAATTTGATTATTTTCTAAATTAAGATATGGAGCAATTAGTATGTTTTTATACTCATTTGGTAGTTCTTTATATAAAAAAGCAAGTTCTAAATTATCTAAGTCTTTTCCATTGTTTATATCTCTTGTTACTTTGAGTGTAGTTGCGAAAGATAAAACTTTTCCAACTTCTTTTAGTGAGTCTAGGTAATTATGTATTTGTTCAATTTTTTCCATTTTTTGAGATGTAAACCAGTATTGTTCTTCACTATCCATCTCACTAAATTCATCTTCAAATGAATCAAACATATCATCATCATTTATATTTTCTGCTACTTGTTTTGATTCTTTGAAATTTATAATAATATCAAGTGGAGTTGTACCACCTAATTGTTTATCAATAATTTTCATCCCTTTATATATCTCAGTATCTTCCTTGAAATAGTCAATAAAAGAGTTTTCAACAATTAAAAGAGTAGAACCACTTATACTAAATAGCATTATAATTGCACTTGTTGCAAAAATTGTTTTTTTATAATTTTGTGTAAAATTAGCTAAATTTTTTGTTAGTGAAAAATCTGTTTTTTTAGATACAGGTTGTTTTGGTTTTTTAAATAAAACCATGATAGTTGGAAAAAGTATAAATGTAAGTAGAAGTGATATGAAAACACCAACACTCATCATCCAACCTAAGTTAATGACAGGTAATATGCCAGAAGCAAGTAACGAGGAAAAACCAGCTATTGTAGTTAAAATAACAAATAAACAAGGTTTAAACATAGTTATAATTGTTTTTTTAATAATCTCTTCATGTGGCATATCTTTATTTGCAACTAATTCTTCATTGTAATGGACACTTAGATGTATGATTAGCGACATAGTAATAATCATTTGCAGAGATATAAAGTTTGATGATACTACTGTTATTTCCCATCCAAAAAGTCCAATAAATCCGACCATAGATAAAACGGAACTAGATAATATAATTATAGATATTAAAACAAATCTAAATCTTTTTAAAATACTCCATACTATTAGAATTATAAGCATAACAACTATAATTCCATAGTTCATAACATCAGACTTTACAAAACTTATCATATCATCAGTTATCATGTTAACTCCACCTAAGAAGAGTTCAGCATTATCTTGATGTTGTTTAATTATCTCTCTTATATCCTCTATGGTTTTATGATTAATCTCCCTAATGTTATCTCTATGATTTTTAAATTCTATTGTGATATTTGAAAGTTCTATATTTTCTTCATCATTTAAAGTAGAACTATTTTTCTTAAATAAAAGATCATTTCGTTTTGTAAGTAATTTATTGTATTTTAAATCAGCCTTAAGATTAACAAGTAAAGCTGTAGTTTTGAAATCATTACTTACAAGATGTTCTTTGTATAAGGCACTAGATAAAAATTCTTTTTTTACTAAAGTTTTATCTATGTTATCATTTTCTAAAGTTGGTACATACTTTATAATATCTTTTATTGTTTTAGATGGATCTTGAAGTAATGGTACATTTAAAATAGAAGTTATTGATGTGACATTATCAAGTTTTTCAAGTTTCTTGCTTATCTCTTTAATATCATTAAGTGTATTTTCATCCAATAAATCTTTTACTGGGGAGTAAGTTATAACTAAATATTCAGAGCCACCATAAGTTTTATTTATTTGTCGTGTAAATTCTAAATCTTTATCATCTTTAAGCAATAGTGTTTCACTAGAAGCATCAATATCTACTTTATTTATATTTGAAGCAAGAAATGATACCAGTAGAAATACGATTGATAAAATTACTAGAGGATATTTTAGAAACATTTATCTTAGTATATCAATGAGTTTGTGAGGGTTATTATCTTTTAATATCTCTTTAAATTGGGTGCGATATGAAGAGATGATACTCACACCAGAAATTTCCACATCATAAATAAGCCATCCTCTTTTTTGATGCTTATGAAATTTATATATTAGTTCACTAGTGTCCTTAGGACCTACAATATCTGCTAGAACAAAGATTCTCTTTTTTTCCTCTTTACTACTTTTCATAACAATTTTTTTATCTAAAATTAAATCTGATTTTTCAAAATATGAATTTTTTATATGTTGCATAAAAAGGGTTGTAAACTCTTTTTTTTGTGTAGGATTTAAAAGTTTACGACCTTTTTTACCTATGCTTAGCATTGCCATAATATTATAATTAAAAAGGTTGTTAATCTCTTTATCAATATTATCATATTTATTTTCTTTAGTTAGTTTGTTATTTTTCAATATAGATATAATTGCATCAGATTTTTTTTGCATTGTATTTTGTAAATCTTTTGCATCATTTGCAAATAGTGATAAAATTAAAATAGATATTAGTAGTAGTATTTTCATTTATTAATCTCGCTTTCTCTATGTTGTTCATATATATTTTTTAAGTAGGGGTATAATTCTATCGCATCTTCTTTAAAGTTTTTATATGTTTTTGCATTAAAAGAACTGTCATTTATAGAATATAAAGAATGATAAGCTATTGATTGAGATAGATTTAGAGAGTAGTTGGTTGGATGAGCCTGACAATCTACAATTAATGATAATGAATCTCTAAGATTTGATGGACCTAAAAATGGTAAGACTATATGAAATCCACTACCAACACCATAAAATCCTAAAGTCTGCCCAAAATCTTCTGAGTGTTGTTTTATGTCAAAACTTGTATCAGCTACATCAAATAGACCAGCTATCCCTATAGTAGAATTTATAACAAAGCGACTAGACTCTTCAAAGGCATTTGTAAATTTTAATTGAGCAATATTATTTAGAAATCTTATTGGAAATTTTATATTTTCAAAAAAATTAGATATTGAGAGTCTTCCATCTTCAGGAATAGCTTCAGTATATTTATCAACAATAGGAAAATAAATATTCATATAAAATTTATCGTTATAGTTTGTCATTATATTGTTATATCCACTAAGTGGGTCTATCTCTTTTTCAACATCAGAGCTAAATTCCTCTTCAAAATCATCAAATAGTTCAGAGTCAGCATATAAAATGAGGTTTGTAATAATTAATAGTATAAAAAATAATTTCATTGTTTAGTCCATTTTAGAATTATTTGCTAACAAATTTCATAGGCAGTATAGAAATTTGAAATCTCTTTATCAGTATATTGATACTCTCTTTGTTTTGATGGTATAGCAGCGTTTCTTATTTTTGAGCGGATAATTCCCATAACAATAAAACTTAAAATCAATACAAAAAATGCTATAAAATAATCATATATATACCATGATATTAAGCTTGCAATATAAATGCTATAAGTTAAAAATATTTCTATAGCAAGTGCAATGATTTTGCATTTTTGAGAGTTTAGTTTAGGTGTTGCTTCACGCATATCAATAATTTCTTCTTCCATAAAGCTAATTATAGCTAAATTAATTTATGCTTTAAACTAAAATTACTTTAGTGCAATAGACTAAAGTTACTTGATATAGATTATTTTATTAACTTTTTTTTGATAATATTACATAAATTATAAAACAAGGATTTTAAAAATGGCAAAACATCAGTTTCAAACAGAAGCAAACCAAATATTAAACTTAATGATTCATTCACTTTATTCAAATAAAGAGATTTTTATAAGAGAATTAGTTTCAAATGCATCAGATGCACTTGATAAATTAAATATGTTAGTTTTAACAGAAGATGCATATAAAGATGTAAACTTTGCACCTCGTATCGATATAGTTGCGAATAAAGAGGCGAAAACTTTAACTATTAAAGATTCTGGTATTGGTATGAATGAAGAGGACTTGATGAATAATCTGGGTACCATTGCAAAAAGTGGTACTAAAGCATTTTTAGAAAATCTTACAGGGGATCAAAAAGAGGATTCTAATCTAATTGGTCAGTTTGGTGTTGGTTTTTATGCTTGTTTTATGGTAGCTGATAAAGTTGAAGTAACTACAAAAAAAGCGGGTGAAGATCAAGCATTTTTATGGACTAGTGCAGGTGATGGTTCTTTTGAAATTGAAAATACAACTCAAGATGGGCATGGTACTACTATAGTTATGCATCTTAAAGATGATGAAGATGAATTTTTAGAAGAGCATCGCGCGGATAGCATTATTAAAAAATACTCAAATCATATCCCTTTCCCTATTTTTATGGATAAAGAAACACATATCCCTGCTGTTACAGATGATGATGGAAAAGAGACAGAGGCTTCAAAAACTGAGATAAATAATGAACAAATCAATCGTGCTAATGCACTTTGGACAATAGCTAAAAAAGATATAACTGATGATGAGTATAAAGATTTTTATAGCTCAATCGCACACTCTTCAGAAGAACCTTTAAAATGGATGCATAATAAAGCTGAGGGTGCTATAGAATATACAACTCTTTTTTATATCCCATCAAAAGCTCCAATGGATTTATATAGAGTTGATTATCAAACAGGTATCAAACTTTATATCAATCGTGTATTTATTACAGATGATGAAAAAGAGTTAATGCCAACTTATTTAAGATTTTTAAGAGGTGTTATTGATTCTAAAGACTTACCACTTAATGTATCTCGTGAAATTTTACAATCAAATGCAGTAATGAATAAAATCAAAAATGCGTCAGTTAAAAAAGTGCTTTCTGAATTATCTAAAATGGCTAAAAAAGATAAAGTTAATTATGATAAATTTTATGCAGAGTTTGGAAATGTTTTAAAAGAGGGTCTTTATAGTGATCATGGTAATCGTGAAAAGATTTTAGAATTAATGCAATTTAATACTATCAATTCAGCTGAACCAACTATGATAGAAGAGTTCATTAAGAATGTAGATGAAGAGAAAAAAGAGATTTATTATATTACTGGTAAAACTTCACTTGCAATGCTTAAAGCATCTCCAGCACTAGAAAGATTTAAAGCTAAAGGTATAGATGTTTTAGTTTTAAATGAAGAAGTAGATACTATTATCTTCCCAATGGTTACAGAGTATAAAGAATATAAGCTTGTAGCTGTTGCAGATGCTAAGTTTGAAGAAACAGAAGAAGAGAAGAAAGAAGAGGAAGAAACTGCTAAAACTTATGAAGATTTAGTAAAACAATTTAAAGATGCACTAGGAGATAAAGTTAAAGAGGTTGAAACTACAACTGAACTTGTTGATTCTCCTGTTAAATTAAAAGAGGATAAAGAAGATCCAGCTTATATGATGGCTCAAATGATGAAGCAGATGGGACAAGATAGTGATGCACCAGCACCTAAGCCTATCTTACAAATCAATCCAAATCATGAACTTCTTAAGAAGTTAAAAGATACATCTGATGTTAATCTTATAAATGATGCAGCAAGCGTTTTACTTGACCAAGCTAAGTTATTTGATGGGATGGAATTAGATGATACTGCTAGTTTTATAGAAAAATTAAATAGAATAATGTCAAAAGCGTTATAGTATTTTATAAGTAGGTGCAAGATTTGCACTTACTAAATTGGAATAACAAATGCCAATAAAATAAAAATAAGTGAAAAGAAGACACCACCAAGTATGCTGATAATAAGTTTTAATTTGAAATCATCCATGAGATTATTATAGCATGTTTTATCCATTTATTTTGATACCTTTATTAACAATTTCACTATCTGCAAAAGAACCAATCTTAGCTATTTTAAAAAATATAAATTCTAATGACCTTCAACAATTTACACTACAAAATTATTCATTCTATTGCCGACCTTATGGAATTGTAACTTTAGAGGATATATATCGTAGTCCAATAGCCTCAGATACATGCAAAAAAAAAGTAATAAAATTTTATATAAAAAATCCAAAATCCAAATATTTTTCAGATACTCTTTTAAAATTATTTCAAATGTATCATATTGAATTTAAAGATGAAAAGTGTATTTTATATGCAAATGGTAGAAAAACATTATCTGAAGCTTTGGTTGAAAATGGTTTAGCAGTAAAAGAACCATATTTAAAAGATGAGATATTTAAGTATATTTTTGATGAAGCTCAAAAAAGAGCTTCTTATCATAAAAGAGGATTACATGCAGATGAAGTGTTAAAGAATTGTATGATTTATTATAAAAAATAAATTATTTATTTGTCATATAAACCCAAAATTCTTTGTGTGAATAGCCTTTATTTAAAAAATATAGCTGTAAAATAGTTACTCTATATAAAGTTATTAACATTTTTGCAAATGGAATAAGGATACTAATACTAACTAAAAAAGATTGCTCTTTATCTCCCTTAGAAGTCATCATCTCCTGCATACCTATATTTTTTGTTAGGTACAAACCAAAAGAGATAGAAAATACAAAATTTAGAATTAGTCCAAAAATAATATATGCCATAAAATCTTGTTCATACATTCCAGCTATCATTTTATAAAACCTTTTTTTAAAATCCGAAATTCTATCTAAATATAACTTTCAATTCTCTTTTTTGTAAAAAAAGTACCAAAAGGGATTAATGAAGCGATAAAAAATATTACACTTTCCTTAAAATCCCATTTTGTTTCTTTCCAAGCTAAAACTAAAAGAATAAGTAATGCTGTGAATAATGCACCATGAATCATACCAACAATCTTAACAGCGATAGCAATACCTAACATATATTTTAATGGTATAGCCACAAAGAGTAATGCGAGGTAAGAGTAACCTTCCAATGTGTTGATTTGTGAAAATTTTTGAACTATATTTGACATTTTGACACCTTAATTGAATTATTTGATAGAATTATATATACAAAATAGTAACAAATAATTTTTTTTTAAACTATAATAATAGTTTAAAATTTTTTTTAAACTATTTTACACTATACTAGCAAGTAAATTATAAGAATAAAGGTAGATTTATGGAAACTAACCTCATAATGGAGGGCTTTAAGTTTATGGCTTTAGGAATGGGAACTGTTTTTTCATTTCTTATTGTACTTATGTTTATGATGAATATGATGTCAAAAATTGTACATAGATTTTTCCCAGAACCGCAGGTTGATGTTAATCCTCCAGTGGCAACTAAGCAAGATAACAAAAAAGTTATTGCAGCTATTACAGCAGCAATTGCTCATCACAGACAAGGTTAAGGATTAAAATGGCTAAAAAATTTATAGATGTAATGGATACAACTTTTAGAGATGGTTTCCAGTCAGTTTTTGGTGGTCGTGTACTTATGGATGATTTTTTTCCAGCGGTTCATGCAGCTAAAAAAGCAGGAATTAATCACTTTGAATTTGGTGGCGGAGCTAGATTTCAGTCATTGTATTTTTATTTAAGAGAAGATGCATTTGAAATGATGGATAAATTTCGTGATATAGTAGGACCAGAAGCAAATCTTCAAACACTTGCTCGTGGTGTAAATACTGTTATGCTTGATACTGGTTCAAAAGAACTTATTGATCTTCATGCAAAACTTTTCAAAAAACATGGTACTACTACTATTAGAAACTTCGATGCACTAAATGATGTTGAAAATCTAAAGTATTCTGGTGAGAGAATCTCACATCATGGTCTTAAACATGAAGTTGTTGTAACAATGATGGACTTACCACCAGGTTGTGTAGGTGCTCACGGTGTTGATTTTTATGAAAAAACTCTTCGTGAAATTTTAGATAGTAATATTCCTTATGATAGTATCTGTTTCAAAGATGCATCTGGAACTTCAAATCCTCAAAAGATTTATGAGACTGTTAGAATGGCTCGTGGTTTAGTTGGGGAAGACACTCACTTAAGACTTCATACACATGAAACTGCTGGTGTTTCTGTTTCTGCTTATATGGCAGCTTTAGAGGCTGGTATTGATGGTATTGATATGGCAGCAGCTCCTGTTAGTGGTGGAACATCTCAACCAGATATTCTTACAATGCTACATGCTACTAAAGGTATGGACTTTGATTTAGGTGGTTTAGAAATTGACAATATTTTAACTTATGAAAAAGAGTTACAAAGTTGTTTAAGTGATTACTTTATGCCTCCAGAGGCCACAATGGTTTCTCCTGTAATACCATTTTCACCAATGCCAGGTGGTGCATTAACTGCAAATACTCAGATGATGCGTGATAATGATATTTTAGACAAATTTCCAGAGGTTATAGCTGCTATGCAAGAAGTGGTTGAAAAAGGTGGTTATGGTACATCTGTAACTCCAGTTTCACAGTTTTATTTTCAACAAGCACTTAACAATGTTATGCAAGGTCCGTGGAAAGCTATTGCTCCAGGTTATGGAAAAATGGTTCTTGGATATTTTGGTAAAACTCCAGTTGCACCAGATCCAGAAATTGTAAAAATTGCATCAGAAAAATTAAAGCTAGAACCAACAACAGAAAAAGCTTTAGATATAGCAAATGCAGATGAAACTAAATCTCTACAGCATGCTATTGATCAATTAAAAGAGGCAGATCTAGAAATTAGTGAAGAAAATATTTTCATAGCTGCAGCATGTCAAGAAAAAGGTATCGCTTTCCTTAAAGGTGAGGGCGAGTTAAATGTTAGAAAAATATCAGAAATGAAAAACGATTGTGAAGGAAGTTCAAATATGGGTAATGGAAGTTATACAGTAGTAGTAAATGGTGAGAAGTTTAGTGTTCAAGTTGCAGAAGGTGATGCAGATATTCAAGTAACAGCGGTAAATGGTGAGAGTTCTGCTCCAGCATCTGCACCAGCAACAGGTGGTTCAGCTGATTCGATTAAAGCACTTCTACCAGGTAATGTTTGGAAAATAGTTGCCCATCCAGGTCAAAGTGTAAATGAGGGTGATGTAATCCTTATTTTAGAATCTATGAAAATGGAGATAGATGTTGTTGCACCTCGTGGTGGTGTAATTAAAGCTATCAATGTTGCTACTAATGATAAGGTAGTTGAAGGTCAAGTCGTAGCTGAGATTGGATAGGAAACTTATGAAGATTATTCTAATAAAACTACTTGCACTACTTATGCTTTTTAGCGTAAGCAGTGCTTATGCTAGTAGTGCAGAACATGGTGAAAAGTTATCAGCACATCAAGAAGAGACATATCAATCTCAACCTTTTTCAGAGATGCTTGGTGGATTTTTAAGCTCAACTGGTATAAATGCATTTATAAATCCAGATCCTAATGAAGTAAATGCTCATGGTGAGAAGATAAGTGATTTTAATAAATCATGGGGTCGTGTTATTATGATTCTAATCACATTCTTTCTATTTTGGTTAGCTATTAAAAAAGGGTTTGAACCTCTTTTACTTTTACCAATTGCCTTTGGTGGACTATTAGCCAATATACCAATTGCTGGTATTGCAGGTGAACATGGTTTCTTAGGTGTTATTTATGATATGGGTTTATCTAATGAGATGTTTCCTATTATAATATTTATGGGTGTTGGAGCAATGACAGATTTTGGTCCTCTTTTATCAAATCCTAAAACAGCATTACTAGGTGGAGCTGCTCAGTTTGGTATTTTTGGAACACTTGTTGGAGCTGTTGCTCTTACTCAAATGGGAATTGCTGATTTTACATTACAACAAGCTTCAGCTATCTCAATTATTGGTGGTGCGGATGGTCCAACATCTATATTTATAGCTACTAAACTAGCACCTGAACTTTTAGGAGCAATAGCAGTTGCATCATATAGTTATATGGCAATGGTACCTATTATTCAACCTCCAATTATGAAAGCATTAACAACAGATGCAGAGCGTAAAATAAAAATGACTACGCTTCGCCATGTATCTCGTTTAGAGAAATTAGTTTTCCCTATAATGGTTCTGACTTTAGCAATTTTAGTTCTTCCAGCATCTACACCACTAATCGGTGCGTTTATGTTTGGTAACTTCTTAAAAGAATCTGGTGTTGTTGAGCGTCTTAATGATACTCTTCAAAATGCACTTATTAATATTGTTACTATTTTCTTAGGTCTTGGTGTTGGTTCAAAATTAGCAGCTGATCAGTTCTTAGTTCCAGATACTATGTTTATTATGGCATTAGGTGTTGTTGCATTCTCTGTTGGTACAGCAACAGGTGTAATAATGGCAAAAATTATGAATATGTTCCCAGGACATAAAATTAATCCATTAATCGGTTCAGCTGGTGTATCAGCAGTTCCTATGGCAGCTCGTGTATCAAATAAAGTTGGTATAGAGTATGATAGAAGTAATATGCTTCTAATGCATGCAATGGGTCCAAATGTTGCAGGTGTAATCGGTTCAGCGGTTGCAGCTGGTGTACTTATCTCTCTTTTTCAATAAAATAGAGAGAATAAAGATTGCAAATTTGCAATCTTTAATTTCTACTTTTCTCTCTCATTTATACATCTAATTATCATTTCAATAACTCCATGACTTTTAGTTTTATCTATAAAATCAGTAGCACCTAATTCTTTAGCTTCTCTTTTATTATTTTCACCAGTCATAGAACTATTTACAATTACAGGTGTATCTTTAGTATATTTATTTTCTCTAAGTTTTTGTAAAACTGTAAATCCTGACATCTCTGGCATCTCTATATCTGTGATTATAGCTGGTATATCTACTGCTTTTTCACCTAGTGACATAACATGATCGACTAATAGTTTACCATTTTGGAAAAGTAACATATCAACATTTGCATTTCGAAAAATTTGCATAAGATGTCTTTGGGCTGTTTTTGAATCTTCTGCGATTAAAACTGTACCTGTTTTAAGTATAGATGGTACTTCGTTTTGATCTAAATTTTTTGGTTGAGTAGTATCAACCATTGCTTGAGGAATTGTATCGGCTAAAAGTTTTTCATAGTCCAATACTAGACATAAACTTCCATCTTCAAGTCTTGTATCATTTATAATAACACCATCATCTTTTAATCTATAGCTGTCAGGTGCATGCATCTCATTCCAGTTTTTCTTTAAAACTCTATAAGCAGACATAATTCTCAATCCTATAATAATTCCGTTAAAATCACAAATAAGTAGATTTGATTTTGCAATCTCCTCTTTATCTAGGTTTATACCCAACCACAATGGAAGATTTAAGATAGGTATTTGTACATTTCTTAAAATGATAGTACCTTCTAGCAGGGGATGTGCTGCTGGTATCTGAGTTATATAGTGATTTTTTGCCTCAACAACTTCTCTTGTTTTAAAAACATTTATAGCATAAAACGCAGATTCATTTGATTCACTTACTTTAAAAACTAAAAGTTGAAGTTCGTTATTTTTTGCAAGATTCGTAGCTGCATCTACATTGTCTAGTACTGACATATATCCTCTTTTTAATGACTTTTTTTTATAATATCAAAATAAAATGAAATATGTGTTAAAATTCTATAAAAAAAGGTAGCAACGATGAAATTTATTGTTATAGTATCACTATTTACAACATTTTTATTTAGTGAGGTTTATTATTCTAAAGTGGAACCAGTAGAGGTGAGAGATATTAGTTCTGATGTATCAGGTTTAGTTTTAAAGGCTAATGAAAATTTATTGGGTAAAAAATTATCCACAAAGCCTTATATTATAATTGATTCAGAGCTTGATATAAAAGAGCTTAATTTCTTAAAAAAGAAAATATCATACCTTAATAATACAGTCTTTACTAATGAAAATATTTTAAAAAATCTACAAGAGAGTTTAAAAAGAAAAAGAGATAATTATGAAAAAATAAAATCTTTAAAAATAAAATCATCAATAGAAAAAGATAGAGAGTTTTATGAACTTATCAATAGTGAAAATCTTTTTTTAAATACTAAAAAAGAGATATTAAGTTTAAAAGTTCAAATTACAGATTTAAGTTTAAGATATTCTCAACTTCAAAGAACGATAAAAGATAAAAATTTAATAGCAGATGGTTTTGTGCTTTATACTCTTTTAGTAAAAGCAGGTAAGGTAGTATCTAAATCAACACCACTAGCTCAAATAGCTGACATATCTAAAGCTAAGTTAACTATATATCTTGATAAAGAGGATATTTATAATGCTGAAAATAAAACAGTTTTTATAGACGCAAAAAAAACAGATTATAAAATTACAAGAGTAGTGAGAATAGCTGATTCTAAAAATATATCTAAGTATAAAGCAGAGATTATAATAGATTCTCCAAAAGTATTTTCAAATCTTGTGAAGATTGAATTAAAATGAAAACAGCTTGTCCATTAGATTGTTATGACGCTTGTGATGTAATTTATAAAGATGATAAGATAGGTGGTGATTTATGCCTGCATCTAAATCATTATAAAAAATATGAACAAATAGTTACACCAACTTACAAGGGTAAAGAGATTAGTTTAGAAGATGCACTTTTAAAATTAAAAGAGATTTTGAAATCATCAAATACTACAGATATATTACACTATAGGGGTAGTGGAAATTTTTCTTTAATGCAAGAGGTAACCGATCATTTTTTCGCATCTTTGGGAGCAACTTTAACTGATGGTACTTTATGTGATGGTGCAGGTGAAGCAGGAATAATAGAAGGTCGAGGCATAAATATAAATATGCCTATAAGTGAAATAAAAAAATCAGAAGTAGTGATTATTTGGGGAAGAAATCCACATACTACTAATTCCCATTTACTACCAATTTTAAAAGATAAAACGGTTATAGTTATAGACCCTATAAAAACAAAAATAGCAAAACAAGCTGATTTACATATACAGATAAAACCAAGAGGTGATTTTTATTTAGCAATGCTTCTTAGTCGTTTTTTACATATAGAGAGTGGTTGTGATATTGATTTTCTTCGGGAATTAGAAGTTGATTATGATGATTTTTATGAACTAACTCAAACTTTGAGAATTAAAAAAACACTTGAAAAAATAGATGTATCTTTAGGACAAATTGGTAGTTTATTATCTATGATACAAAATAAAAAACTAGCTATTATTTGTGGTGTAGGTGTTCAAAAGTATCGTGATGGTTCAGATATTATGAGGGCTATCGATGCATTTGCTGTAAATTTAGGACTTTTTGGTAAAGAGGGTTGTGGAGTTGCCTATCTCGGTAACTCTAAAGATGGAATAATTTCACCATTTAAAACTAAAGCAAAGAGAATTTCTAAAGTAGATACAAAATTTGAAAATTTTAAAACTGTTTTTATACAAGGTGCAAATCCATCATCTCAGATGCCAGATTCTATAAGAGTTAAAGAGTCATTAAGAAAAGTAAAAAATATTATTTATTTTGGATTATATGAAAATGAAACAAGTGAAGTAGCTGATTTAGTAATACCTGCAAAAGATTTTCTATCAAAAAATGATATTCGCTCATCTTATTCATATAGTGCTATAAAAGAGATGCCAAAAGTTAAAGATACAAAAAAAGGTATTAGCGAATATGATTTAAGTAGTTATTTATGTAATGAGTTTAATGTTAAATTAGAACCTGAAGCGTTTTATATAAATTATTTTAAAAGTATCAAACTTGAAGATAAGAAACAAAATATAGAGGAGTTTGAATTTTTAGATAGTATAGACTTAGGTAAAGTAGATAAAAATAGACTTCATCTTATTACACCTAAAAGTACAACGGCTTTAAATTCTCAATTTAATCGCCAAGAGTTTGTTTATATAAATAGTTCTTTAGGTTTTAAAGAGAACGAAGAGTTGGAAGTCTCTTCAAGTTCTGGGAGTGTAAATTTAAAAGTAAAACTTTGTGATGTCCTTAGGGATGATTGTGTCATGATTTATAGTGGAACTAGAGGTGTTAATAATTTAACAACTTCATTACACTCATATAGTGGAAAATGTGCAGTATATCAAGAAAATCAAGTTATTTTAAAGCGTTTGGATTAATTTCAATCATAATTTTTTTAAGATGGTCATAATCTTTATATTCTCTTAGTCTAAATCCAGTAGCTGATGGTTTTATAGATTGAGCTATTTTAGAAGCTTCTGGTTTTAGTAAAGCTTTTTGAATTTTTTTGATTATATTATCTGGCATTTTTGCACTTGCTACAATTATAAAATCAGGAACAAGTTCACTCATATAAATAATTTTTAGATATTTAGAATATTTTTTAGCAACTGATGCTTTAATACCACCAGCATCATATTTACCCATAATTATATATTTTGCAATTCTATCATGCTTACCTAAAAAGTCATATTTTATAAGTTCTTTATCTATATTGTTTTTTTGAAGTATATTCATTGGCATATAGTAAGATAAAGTTGATTGTGGTGAACCAAATGCAAAAGATTTCCCTTTTAAATCTGAAAGTTTTTCAATCTTTGAGTCTTTTCTAACTATAATTACACTGCGAAATTGTCCATAATGTTTATTATTTAGTCCAGCTATAATCTTAAGTTTACCTTTAATATTATGAGTTGCAATTATAAATGGAGATGGTCCAATAAATCCTAAATCATAATTACTATTTCTAAATTGTTCAATTGTATCAGCATAATCAAATCCTGTTTTAAATTTTAAGTCTTTTGAAATAGTGTTAGAAATATACTTTATCAATGGTGTAAGTTTTTTTTCCATAACAGTTTTATTTACGGTTGATATAGCACCAAAAGACAGGCTATCTGACATAAGTGTAAGGCTAATTATTAAAGTTAATATTATAATCTTCATTTGGTAATTATAAAGCTTTATATGTTAAAATAAGATTATGTATAAATATATATTTTCATTTATTGTTTATTTGGTTTTAGTTATCTCTTATTTACTATCCCAATATAATTCAAAATTATTGATACAAGAACAAAACCTTGGAAATTCTGCTATTAGGAGTTTTGATGCTGTTCATAATTCATTTGAACTGTTAAATGATTCTTATCATAATCAAAATGAATCTAAAATGGCATATATTATTAAAGATGTTAGTGAAGCTTCTTTAATAACAAGAGATAAAATAAGATATAAATTAAGAGAAGAATTTACAGCATTTTGTAATGATAGAAAATTAGCAAACTTAAAAACATTTCATATTTTTGACAAAAATGGTGCTTCAATTTTAAGGTTTCATAAACTAGAAAAATATGATGATTCACTTTTATCTATAAGAGAATCATTAATGAAAATGTCAAACAGTTTAAAATTTCAAGAAGGTTTTGAAGTTGGAAAATATACTACAACATATAGATTTCAATACCCACTTTTTTATGATGGTGAGTTTGTTGGTAGTTATGAGTTTGGTATAGAATTTGATGCTATAGATAAAGAGATGCAGAAGATTTTTGGTATAAAAAATGTTTTATTTATTCAAGAAGAAAATATCCGTAATATTTATGATAAAAAAATACTAAAAGATTTATATAGAAAAATAGAGATAAATCATAAAACTTTTTATATGTTAAAAACTAAAATGAATTCTGAAATATCTAATAGATTTAAAGAACTTATTAATGTAAAGAAAACTGTAAAAACATCTAATGATAAAACAACTTTCACAAGATTTTCGTATGCTAAAAAAGATTATATAGCTATTGCAACGCCAATAACAGATATAAATGGTAAATATCTAGGTTTTATTTTAACAGGTGTTGAAGACACAATGCTAGAAGTAATTTTAAGAACTTTTATAGAAGAGCTGATTTTTTCACTGTTATTTGGTTTATTATTTATTTATTTGGTTTATAAAGAATTAGAATATAGAAAATATATAAGAAATATTATAGATACACAGCATGATATTTTAATAGTAACAAATGATAAAAAAATCATAGATGCAAATCAAGCTTTTTTGGATTTCTTTGGATTTAAAAATATAAAATCTTTTTTAAAAAATGGTAATGAGTGTATTTGTAATTATTTTCTAAAAGAAGATGGTTATATACAAAAAAATATGAATGGTCTAAATTGGATTGAGCATGTTAATACACATTTAGAAGAGTTAAATGTAGCAATATTGAAAGATATAAATCAAGAAAATAGATATTTAAAAATAGAAATAGAACCTTTTGAAAAATCAGATAATTTTGTTATTCTATTTAAAGATGTAACAGATGAATTACAAAAACAGCAAGAACTTGAGAATAAAGCATATTATGATAAATTGACAAATATATATTCAAGAGAAAGATTTGATTATTTTTTAGATAAAAAGCTAAATCAAAAACGGGAGTTTTCTTTAATAATGTTTGATATTGATCATTTTAAATTAGTTAATGATAAATATGGACATGATGCGGGAGATAGTGTTTTAAAAGAGCTTACAAAACTTGTGTCAGAACATATAAGAGAAGATGATGTATTTGCTAGATGGGGTGGTGAAGAGTTTATGGTAATAGTAAATACAGATATAAGTAAGGCTGAAAAATTTGCTAACAAATTAAGAGCGGTTATAGATAATTATAAGTTTAAATATGTAGAAGATGTGACATGTAGTTTTGGTGTAGTAGGATATAAAAGTTTTGATAAACTAGATACTATAGTAAAAAGAGCCGACAATATGCTTTATACTGCAAAAAATAGTGGTCGTAATTGTGTAGTTGTGTTAAATTGAAATTTATCTTCTTAAAGAGCTTGCTTTTTATAGCTTTAGGGGGTTGTAGGGACGCTTGTGTCCCTGCCTCTATAATGGGCTTTGCTCATTATAGTGCATAATATCAGTGGAAATTGAAAATTTAAAGGAAAAATATGGATACGAAACAGTTAACAGAAAAATATATATTGCCAACTTATGGTCGCACGGATGTAGAGTTTGTAAGTGGTGATAATGCAAAATTGGTTGATGTCAATGGTAAGAGTTATATAGATTTTACTTCTGGTATAGGAGTTGTAAGTGTAGGTCATGCAAATAAAATAGTAAGTGATGCTATTTGTAAACAGGTTTCAAATATTACACATATCTCAAATCTATATAATATTGCTCCACAAGCAAAAGCTGCACAAAAGATTGTAGAAGCTAGTGGTTATGATATGCAATGCTTCTTTGGAAATAGTGGAGCAGAAGCAAATGAGGGTGCTATCAAGATAGCTCGTAAATGGGGTGAAAAAGATGGTGAAGTAAAAAGATATAAAGTTATAACATTGCAACAATCTTTTCATGGTCGTACAATAACAACGGTAAAAGCTACAGGGCAAGAGTCTATGCATAATTATTTTGGACCTTTCCCAGATGGTTTTGTATATGCTGATAATATAAATCATATAGAAAGTTTACTAGATGATCATACTGCTGCTGTTATGATTGAACTTGTTCAAGGTGAGGGTGGTGTACAACCACAAGATAAACAAGAGGTTCAAAACTTAGCAAAACTTTTAAAATCTCGTGGCGTTTTACTTATAGTGGATGAGGTACAAACTGGTGTTTATAGAACTGGTGAATTTAGTGCATCTCAAGTTTATGAGATTGAACCAGATATTATTACCTTAGCTAAAGGTCTTGGTGGTGGTATGCCTATCGGGGTAGTAATGACATCTCTAAAAGATGTCTTAAAAGCTGGTGACCATGGTTCTACTTTTGGTGGAAATTATCTAAGCACTACAGCTGCATCTACTGTTATTGATATTTTAAACGAATTTAAAAAGAGTGGGGATTTAGATAGTATTAGTGAATATTTTAATCACGAATTACAAAAAGTATTTGAATTAAATCAAGATATATTTACTCAAAAAGTTGGCATCGGTATGATGTGTGGATTGAGAGTTATAGATGCTGATACATTGGCAAAAATAGTAACTAATGCAACACAAGAGGGTGTAATGGTTTTAAAAGCTGGAAGAAATACTTTAAGATTCTTACCACCACTAACAATAACGAAAGAGGAAATTGATGAGGGCTTTAAAAACCTTATTAACGCTATCGCTTCTTTATAGTTCTATATACGCTGAGGAAGTAAAGCAGTTAGATTTATATATATCTAAAGATAAAAATAAGCAGTTTCTATATGATTATCAAAAAAATGATGCAGATGGTTCAAAACTTCGTGATTCTTGGATTTCACCTTTAAATTTAAAGTATTCTCATCTAAAATCTAATGCTAATGATACAGAGGTAGTCTCAAAAACTACTTCTATAAATATGGATCAGTCTATATTTAGGTCTGGTGGTATTTACTATGCTATCAAATATGCAGAAGCTAGTTTAAGGTATGGAAACCATTCAGTTGATGTTATAAAACAAAAATTGATAAAAGATGCTATCTCCCTTTTGATGCAAATAAAGCAAGTAGATTTAAAAATTCAAAAACAAAATTTTCTTATAGCAAATACTGAAATAAATTTAAAAGTAAAAAAAGAACAATATCTAAATGGACAGTTAGACTCTAATTTTTTAGATACCGCCATAATAGAAAGAAATTCAGCAATAGCATCTCTTTATGATATAGAAACTTCAAAAGAGAGATTGATTTCTAGTTTTGAAACCATAAGTGATTTGGATTATAAAAATGCAAAAATACCAACTTTAAGAGATTTAACAAAAGATGATTTTTTAAATAATAATATTATTTTAAATATGTATGAAACTCAAAATAATAAAAATTATCATTATAAAGATATGACGGTAGCTAAGTATCTTCCTAGTGTAAATGTAATAGCTGGATATAATTGGAATAAACTTGAAACTAAGCAACTAGATACTAAAGATGATTATTATAACTATGGATTTAAGGTTACAATGCCATTAGATATAAATACTTTTAAAGATATTGAAAGCTCAAAAGTAGATTATCTAAAATCACAATTAAATATTAAAGATAAGAAGAGAGTTATGGTGTCTTTATACGATCAAGTAACACAAAATATATCTAATTTTAAAAAGAAAATAGAATTAAGCACACAAAATAAAGAGATATATCAAAAGCTTTTAGTAGATACAAAAAAACTATATGAGGTTGGATACAAAACTGAGTATGATGTTGAAGTTTTAAGTAATTCATTTGAAATTCAAAATTTGGATATAAAAGTTCTTGAAATTGATAAACAGTTAGAATTATTATCTCTTTATGAATCTTATAAAAGAAGCGAGTAAAATGAAATTTAGCGAATATATGGGTAGATGGTTATATGGTGAAAATGGTTACTATGCTAGTTATAAAAATATAGGTAAAAGCGGAGATTTTTATACTGCTGTTAGTACGAGTAAGTTTTTTGGTGGTAGTGTTGCTAAACATATTATATCTTTAGTTGATGATGGTTTTTTAGCAAAAAATGGTGTTATTTGTGAAATTGGTGCTCATCATGGATATTTTTTAGCAGATGTTATAGAGTTTATTTATACCCTAAGACCAAAGTTATTATCTTCTTTAAAGTTTGTAATCATTGAGAGATTTGATGATTTACAAAAATTTCAAACTAATTATTTTCAAGAATCTTTTGGTGATGTTGTAAGTTTAACTCATTATAAGTCATTAAGCGAGTTAAAGTGTGATAATGCTTTTTTTATAGCAAATGAAATATTTGATGCATTTCCATGTGAACTTTATTACAAAGGTAAAACGGCTAGAGTTGATGGACATAGCGTAGAGTTTGATGTTGAAGATGATTGGGTAAAAGAAAAAGCGGATAAGTATAATAAAACTCGTGGAGAGGTAGCTATAGGTTACGAAGAATTTGCAAAAGAGATGGCTAATTCTGCTAAAAAATTTGAATTTATGAGTTTTGATTATGGTGAAATGCGAGCAAGACCAGACTTCTCACTTAGAGTATATTCAAAGCATGAAGTTACTGCATTTTTTGATGAAAATATAAAAAGAGATGAGTTATTTGCAAAATCTGATATAACTTACGATGTAACATTTGAACATGTAAAAGATGCTTATGAAGAAGTAGGTGTAGAGTTTATTGAACTAAAAGCACAAATGGTAGCACTTATAGATATGGGGATATTAGATTTACTTCAGATGCTAAAAGAAAAAACTGAAGAAAAAATATATGAACAAGAACTTCAAAAAGTAAAGATGCTAATTATGCCTGATTTTTTAGGGGAACGATTTAAAATGATAAGATTTAGGAAAGATAATGAGCTATAAATTAAATTTAAAACAAGTTACTTATGCTTTATCAGAAGCACTTGATTTAGTTGGTATTGATGATAATATGCATGGAAAAAGAGTTGCATATATGGCTGTTGAGGTTGCTAAGAAATTATCTTGGTCTGATAAAGATATTGATGAACTTTATGCTATAGGTATGTTACATGATTGTGGTGTCTCTTCAACTGATGTACATACGCATCTAGTAACTGAACTTGATTGGAATCAATCTGATGATCATTGTAAACGCGGTTCAGAGTTAGTAAGTAAAACTACTCATTATAAAAAATACACTTAATATATAAAATATCATCATACTCATTGGAAAGATTTACCAGATGATTTAGATTTAGATACTAAAAATATAGCAAATTTAATTTATATGGTTGATAGAGTTGATGCTTTACGGGCTCAGTTTGGTGATGATATAGAAAAGATTCAAGGAATTTTAAAAATACATTCAAATAAGATGTTTAGTTCTGAATTTGTAGAAGCATTTTTAAAAATTTCTAAACACATTTCCTTTTGGTTCTTTTTAGAAGATGAAGCTTTAGGAGAATATTGTCAAGATTGGATTGATACAGGTAGAGATGAAGAAGTGCCATACAAAGAATTAAAAGAGATAGCATTGATGTTTGCATCTGTATTTGATGCAAAAAGTAAATTCACTAGTGAACACTCTTTAGGTGTTAGTTCTTTAGTTAGATATTATTCAAAAAATGTGTGATGAAAATAAATTAGATAGAGATATTGTTTTTATATTAGAAAAAAATCTTGATAACGCATATAAATATGCGATTACGCGTTATCAATGATTTTTAAAAGTTCACTCGGTCTATTTGAATTTTTAAGAGCATTTTCTTTCGAAATAATTCTCTTTTTAAGAAATTTAAGTAGTTCTTGTGTTTGAGTAGTCATTTGAGTTTGAGTTTGATTTAGTTGCATTTGTGAGTAGATTTGATGAACTTTATCTTCTCTTATGAGGTTCGCAATAGCAGGATTACTTATAAGAATCTCTTGTGCAGCTACTTTCCCTTTTGGAATTTTTGGAATAAGTGATTGTGAAACTACAGCTACTAATGAACCTGCAAGTTGAGCTCTAATCTGTGCTTGCTCCTCTCCATCAAAAACATCTATGATACGGTTAATAGTTCCTGGAGCTGAGTTTGTGTGTAGAGTTCCAAATACTAAGTGGCCAGTTTCAGCAGCAGTTAAGGCTGCACCAATTGTTTCAGCATCTCTCATCTCACCAATAAGTATAACATCTGGATCTTGTCTAAGCGAGTATTTTAATGCTGCTGCAAAAGATTTTGTATCATCACCAACATCGCGTTGCGAGAAAAGAGACTTATTGTTTTTATGAACAAACTCAACAGGGTCTTCTATAGTGATAATATGGCGTCTTTCTGTCATATTTATCTCATTAAGCATCGATGCTAGTGTTGTTGATTTACCACTACCAGTTGGACCAGTAACCAAGACAAGCCCCTTTTCTCTTTTGATTAATTCCTTGAAAATAGGGGGGCTATTGAAATCATCAAGAGTTGGAATCTCAAGAGGAATCATACGGAATGCACAGCCTATACCATGTATAGTACGGTAGTAGTTTGCACGAAAACGACCAATGCTTTGTAATTCAAAGGAAAAATCTAGTTCTAATTCATCTTCAAATGCTTTTTTTTGTTTTTCATTTATAAGTGAATAAGACATAGTTTCAATATCTTTAGAAGTAAGAACTGGTAAGTTTAAAGGTCTTAACTCTTTATCTATTCTAATCTGTGGTTCACTACCTACAACTAAATGAAGGTCAGAAGAGCCATAAGCTAAAACACTCTTAAGTAGTTTTTTAATATCTAAATTTTCACTCATAATAAAGTTCCTATTCTATGATTTTTGGTACTATAAAAAAGTGGTCAGCACTTTGTGGTGCATTGTTGATAATATCATCGTTAATACTTGTATTGCAAGATGCTTTATCTTCCCTTGTTGGAGTAGGATTTGCATTCATGGAAAAATTGTCATCAATGCTATCTGTATTTAGTGAACTTAGATTATCAACAAAACCAACTATTTCTGAAAGTTGAGTCATTATTTCTTCTCGTTTATTCTCATCAACTTTTAAAAAAGAAAGTTTTTCTAATTTACTTAGAAGTTTATCATCTACCTGCATATGTGCTCCAAAAAATAATTTTTATGATTTTAACATATAATTGATGAAACTTTAACAAAGTATGCGATATTATTTTATACTTTTTATGAGGATGTTTTTTTGAGTATAAAAAATGATATAAATATGGTTAGAGATGAGTTGAATTCTGAAGAGAAATTCTTTGAAAAAGCTGTAATGACTGAAAAATTTGTTAAAAAATATAAAAAACCTATGATAGGTGCTTTGGTTGCTATTGTTTTACTAGTTGGTGGAAATTTAGTTTATGATGCTAATAAACAAAGCAAAATAGAATCTGCAAATAGTGCATTGCTAAAATTACAAGCTAATTCAGAGGATAAAAATTCTTTAGCAGAGTTAAAGTCACTGAGTCTAAATCTTCATGATGCTTGGATATTGTCACAAGCCATCAGAAATAATAATTTAGAAAATTTAAAATCTTTAGAAAACTCTAAAGCATATCTTGTAAATGATTTAGCATCTTATGAACTTGCACAAGCTTCAAATGATTTAGATGGACTAGATGCTTACGCTTCAAAAGAGGGTGCTTTATATAAAGATTTAGCTTTAGTTGAGAGTGCAGTTATTTTATTGAAACAAAATAAGATTGATGAAGCACACGAAAAATTATTTCAAATACCAACTGGCTCAAGTTTAAGTAAAGTAGCATCTGCATTATTACATTATGGGGTAAAATAAACTTATGAAAAAATACTTATTATTACTTAGTGCATTTGTTTTAATCATTTTTAGTGGATGTAGTTCTAAAGAAGTTTTTGAGCCAAAATCTGTAAAAGATGATTGGAATAACCACTATTATATTAACCAAAATATAATAGATACGAGTTCAACTGTTGCATTGTTAGATGATGGTTCAATTTTAAGTAAATCTGAACGAATAGATATGCAGATAGATAATGAACATAGATTGATTTCTAAAAGTGATGGTTGGATTATAAGTAGTCGTTTAGATGGTCAAACTACTATTCAATATATCGGTGATAAAACTTTAAATAAAACATTTGATTTGAAAAAAACTGTAGCAACTGCTGGTATAAAAGATGATGTTTTAGCAATTTTATTTGCAGATAATGAGATGGCACTTTATAAAATATCAACAGGTGAGTTAGTATTAAAAGAACAAGGTAATGCTCCTATAGCTGTTGATTCAAGAATGGCAAATCCATTTTTTATGAATGATTTAGTTTTATTTTCAACACTTGATGGAAAGATAGTTATTATCAACTCAAAATTAAAAAAGAAATTGCGTACTGTTATTGTTTCAACAGATGAGTATTTTAATAATATTATTTATTTTGATGTAGTAGATAGTAAGCTTATTGTTGCATCTCCACATAAGTTAATATCTATGAGCCAAAAAGAGGTTCGTTTAAAATATGAAATCAGAAATGTTACTTATGACAATAAAAACATATACTTAACTACTAAACAGGGTGAAGTTATCTCTTTAACTCCAAATTTACAAATAAATGCAAAACTTAAATTTCCTTTTGCTCACTTCTTAGGTCTAATAGCTACAAATGATAAAGTATATGCTTTAGAAAAAGAGGGTTACATCATAGAGATGTCAAAAGATTTACTTGAATATAATGTATATGAAGTAGATATAAATGATGGCTATGTTTTTGTTGGCGATAAAGTTTTTTTCGTAGATGATAAAGCTATATCAGTAGATGCAAAAAATCAGTAGTGAACTAGAAGCATTCCTAGAATATATAAGTGTAACTAAAGCACTTAGTAAAAAAAGTGTAAAAGCGTATAGAGCTGACTTAGAACTGATTGAATTAGAGTTAAAAAAGCCTTTAATTCGGTTGGATTCAACTTCAGTTTTATCTTGTTTGGCTGGTTATGCAAATAAAAGAACTTTAAATAGAAAACTTTCATCAGTAAATTCTTTTTTTGATTTTTGTTATAAGAGTCAATTTTTAAATGAAAAAACAAAACTAAAATCTGCAAAAATACCAAAACTTCTTCCAAAATTTCTCTCTTTTAAAGAGATTCAGAACTCTTTAGAACTTATAGATAAATCTTCATGGATAGGTAAAAGAGATTATGCTTTGATTTTGTTTTTGTATGCAACAGGGACAAGGATAAGTGAGTGTTTAGAAGTATCACATGATGATATTCAAGAAGATTGGTTAAGTGTAAGGCATGCTAAAGGTGAAAAAGAGAGAATTATCCCTATAGCAAAAATTGCAAAAGATGCGGTTTATGATTATGTTCGAGAATTGAAATTTGAGCGAGATTTTATCTGGTGTAATTATCAAGGTTCAAAACTTAGTAGAATATCAGCATATAAAATAACTCAAAAATATTTAGGCGTATCTCCCCATGTTATTCGCCACTCTTACGCTACTTCACTTATAACAGGTGGTGCTGATTTGCGGGTAGTTCAAGAACTTTTGGGTCATGCTTCACTTTTAACTACACAAATTTATACACATATTCAAAAACAGGATTTACAAAATACTGTTCAAGTTTGTCATCCTATGGTATAATAAAGCGATTTATAATAATTTATGATAAAAAAAGGTAAAAAGATAAAATGAAAGAACTTGTACCATATTTAGTAATAATAGTAATTATTTCTGCCATAGTTGCATTGTTTTTATCACTAGGTGAGAAACAAAATATGATAGTTATAAAAGAGGGAAATTTGAAAAAATTACCTTTACAAATAGAGTTAGGTAAATATCAAGATAGCGATTGTGGTATGGTTATTGAAGATATGAATTATGCTTCTCAGATAATATCACCGAGTGGAAGAACTTATTTTTTTCATGATCATGGTGGTTTTGTAAATTGGATTAATGATAAAAGTTTTAAAGATAAAGCAATAATTTGGGTAATGACAATAGATACTAAAGAGTGGATAAAAGCAAGTGAAGCTTTTTACTCTATCAATGAAACTACACCTATGGGGTATGGATTTGGGGCTTATAAAAATGATAAAGATGCTTTAATAGATTATGATACTATGAGACTAAGAGTGTTAAGGGGTGAAACTTTAAATAACCCTAAAATTAGAAAGCAGTTACTGGGTGAATAATGGAAGCTGTTAATATACTCACTATTATAACTATCGCTTTTTTAGGTTCTTTTGGACACTGTATAGGTATGTGTGGTGGTATTGTAGTAGCTTATTCTACTATAAAGATAAATGCTAAAAGTTCTAGAATATCTCAAGGTATGTCTCATCTATTGTATTCATTTGGTAGGGTATTAACATATGCTATATTGGGTGCATTATTTGGTTACTTAGGTGGGGTTGTAGTTTTTTCAAATAGTGCAAATGGAGCATTGCTTATATTTGCTGGTATTGTGATGATATTGGTAGGACTTTCATTGATGGGGAAGATTAAGTTTTTAACAGTTATAGAACACTCTTTTTCATCTTCTACTACTTATAAAAAAGCCTTTCGTTCTATTTTAAATTCAAAATCAAATCTTAGTTTTTTTGTACTAGGGATGTTAAATGGATTACTTCCATGTGGATTTGTCTATTTTTTTGCAATAACTGCAGCTAGTACAGCCGACCCATTATATGGTGCAATGGTTATGGCTATTTTTGGATTAAGCACTATTCCAGCTATGTTTGCATTGGGATTTTTAACATCTCTAACGACTGCTACAAGTTTTAGAAATATGATGATGAGTTTATTATCAATAGCAGTTATATTTTATGGAATATATACTATATATAGTGGATATGATTATATTTCAAACCCATTAAAAACAATAACAGATTGTCATAATTAAAAGGATTTCTACATGAAAAATTCAATTGTAAAGAGCATAAATTCTTTACCAACACTCTCAAAAACAATATCAGGTATAAATAAAGTTTGTACAAATGAAGACTCTAGTGTTATGGATTTGGTGAAAATTATAGAGAATGACCCCATGATAGTAGCAAATATTTTAAAGTTGGCAAACTCTCCTTTATATAATTTTGGTCGTGAAATAAAAAATGTATCACAAGCAGTTAGTCGTTTTGGTATGAATATGATTCGTTCAATGGTTCTAGGAAATAGTATTAAAAAATTACTTAATGTTGATATGAAGCCATATGGAATTAGTTCTGTGAAATTTGCTGAGGTATCTATGCTTCAAGCTTCACTTATATTAAGTTGGTATAAACATATAGATAAAGAAAAAGCAGAAGAGCTATACTTAGCTGCTTTTTTACAAGAGATAGGTAAGATACTTTTAGCAAATTATATTATTCAAGAAAATGAAGATATAAGCTTTGCATCAGAGATTGAAACTTCAAATAATATATCACAAGTTGAAAAATCATATGTTGATGTTACATCTTCAGAGATTACGGCAAAAGTATTTGAGCATTGGAACTTTGATAATAAATTTATAGAGATGATAAGATATTCAGATAATCCATTAAAAGCACCAGATGATATAAAAGAGTACTCTATGGCTTTAAATATTATAAAAACAATCATTCCAGTAAATCAACCATTATCAGAACAATCTATCAATTTTGGTCTTAGAAAAGCTAGTGATACTGGATATAATCATGAAATACTAGAAGACGAAATAGATAAAATATTGGAGAAGTTTTAAAATTATTACAAATTGACATATATTTTAAAAATTAATTTTTTTTATGTTAATATTTTAAGATTGCTAAAGAGGATTGGTAAGTGGCTAAAAAGAAACTCAATGAAAGAATAACAGAAGATATAGTTAGAGAACATTTTAAAAAAGATAAGTTATATTCCACAATAAATTTTGAGGAACAGATATCTCAAATACCAAAAATTAATAAATTACTAAAAAATGCATCAAAACAAGGTAATGGTAGGGGGATGCCTGAATTTATTATATCTATTGATGATGAAAACAATTTACTAATAGTTGTTGAGTGTAAAGCTGATATATTAAAACATGAAAGTGAAAATAGAGATAAATATTCAGATTATGCCGTAGATGGTGCTTTACTATATTCTTCATTTTTATCAAAAGAGTATGATGTTTTATCTTTAGCAGTTAGTGGTATAGAAAAAGACAATATTAAAGTATCCTATTTTATTCAAAGAGCAGGTAAAGATATATCTGAAAGAATATTTGGAAATAGATTAATTACAATAGATGATATTATTTCTGGATTAAAGCAAGATAAAGAAAAAAGAGAAGAAAAATATGAAGAACTTCTTGACTATTCAAAAGACCTTAATCAACAATTACACAAACTAAAGATAAAAGAAGACAAAAGAAGTTTACTTGTAAGTGGTATTTTAATAGCATTAGATAATAAAGATTTTTATAGAAGCTATATAAGTTTAACAAGCAACAAAATGTTAGCAAATACTTTGGTTACTACCATTGAAGAGCAATTACAAAATGAAGACTTGCAAGGTGATAAAATAAATAAGCTTATGCAAAATTATAGTTTTATTAATAGTCATCCAAGTTTGATAAATAATAAAAAAACAAAAGATTTAAAAGATTTAAAGGATTTAATTGATGATATTGATGAGAATATCAATGGTTACGCTAGGACATATAAATATTATGATGTACTAGGGCAATTTTACATTGAATTTTTAAGATATTCAAATTCAGATAAAGGACTTGGGATTGTTTTAACTCCACCGCATATAACAGATTTTTTTACAGAAATAGTTGATATTAAAACAGATGATATAGTATTAGATAACTGTACAGGAACAAGTGGTTTTTTAGTTTCTTCAATGAAGAAAATGATTGATAAATGTAATGGTGATTTATTGCAGGAAGAAAGTATAAAAAAAACTCAGTTATATGGTATTGAATATCAACCTGAAATGTATCCCTTAGCTGTGTCAAATATGTTTTTACATGGTGATGGTAAAAGTAATATAATAAGTGGAAGCTGTTTCGATGAGGAAATTGTAAATACGGTTAAAGATAAAAAACCAACAATAGGCTTTTTAAATCCACCTTATAAATCTGATAAAAAAGAAGATATAGAGGAATTTGAATTTATACTAAACAGCTTAAGTTGCTTAACTAAACATGGTCAATGTGTTGCTATTGTCCCTATGAGTTGTGTATTAGCACAATCAGGTGAGCGTTTAAGATTAAAAGAAGAATTATTATCTAAACACACTCTTAAGGCAGTTTTCACAATGCCTAATGAGCTTTTTAATAATTCAAAAGTTAGTACAAATACTTGTATTATAGTTATAGAAGCACATATACCACATCCAATAAGAAAAGAAACTTTTTTTGGATATTTCAAAGATGATGGATTTTATAAAAGAAAAACTAAGGGTAGATTTGATTATGACAAAAAATGGGATGATATTAAAGATGAATGGCTAAACCTATATGTAAACAGTAGAGAACAAGCTGGTTTTAGTAAAGTTAAAAAAGTCAAAGCTGAAGATGAATGGTGTGCTGAAGCATATATGGAAACAGACTATTCGGCACTGTTGCAAGATGATTTTCAAAAAGTTATAAACAACTATATCGCTTTTAAGGTAGAGTATGAAACTTACTAAAGTTAGTGAGATATTTGATGTTAAATATGGAAATTCTTTATCATTATCTAATTTAGAACAAGATAATAATGGTGTACCTTTTATATCAAGAACAGAAAAAAATAATGGTATATCTGCAAAAGTAAAAATAAATAATGCTGAATTAATTCCAAAAAATACTATATCTGTATCCGTAGGTGGGTCAGTAATGGAAAGTTTTCTTCAAAAAGAACACTATTATACAGGCTATCATATATTAATTTTACATCCAAAAGTAAAATTAACAGATAATGAGATGCTCTATTATTGTATGTGCTTAAGAGCAAATAAATATAGATACTCTTTTGGCAGACAAGCAAATAAAACATTAAAAGATTTAGAAATTCCAGCACTTGATAATATCCCTAGTTGGGTTAATGAATCAAAGATAATTTATCCAAATAAAAATTCTATAATAGATGAAGAAATAAAAATGGAAAATCAAACTTGGAAACCTTTTTACCTTAATGATATTTTTAAAATAGAAAAATGTAAATGTAGTAATGCTAGTCATTTATTAAAAGATGGTGATGATATTTTTTATATTGGTGCTAAAAAGAATAATAATGGAATTATGAGAAAGGTAAAGAGAGATGAAAAACTAGTCTCCAAAGGTAATGCTATTGTTTTTATTGGAGATGGTCAAGGTTCTGTTGGATATGTTACTTATCAAGCACAAGATTTTATTGGCTCAACAACATTAATTGCAGGATATTCTAATTATTTGAATGTTTATAATGCTCAATTTTTAGTTACTGTATTAGATTTAGAAAGATATAGATATTCCTTTGGTAGGAAATATGGAAAATCAATAATAGAAAAATCAACAATTAAGCTACCTGAAAAAGAAAATAAGCCAAATTGGGAATTGATGACAAATTATATTAAGTCGCTACAATATGCAAGTAGTTTATAAAAATATTTAAAGGTTAAAAATGGCAAAAACAGTAACAGTAATCGATACATTTGGATTTTTCTTTCGTGCATTTTATGCACTTCCACAACATCTTAAAAATAAAGATGGTTTTCCTACAGGGCTTTTGACAGGTTTTACAAACTTTATATCATCGTTAGATAAACAGCATAATAGTGACTACATCATTTTTGCGATAGATACAAAAGGTGATACTTTTAGAAATGAGATAGACCCAAACTATAAAGCTCATAGAAAGCCACCACCAGAAGAGTTAACTATGCAACTTCCAATTGCTATAGAGTGGATAGATAAGATGGGCTATAAAACTTTAGGTCAGTCTGGTTTTGAAGCGGATGATATGATTGCAACAGTTGTAAAACAGGCTAAGTTAAAAGGTTATGATGTGAAGGTGGTTTCTCATGATAAAGACCTTTATCAGCTTATAGATGATGGTAAAGTTATTGTTGTTGATGCAGTTAAAAACAAAACAATGGATGAAGATGCTGTTTTTGAAAAGTATGGAGTTACTGCAAAACAGTTTATAGATTATCAGTCTATACTTGGTGATAGTGCAGATAATGTCCCAGGGGTAAAAGGCATCGGTAAGGTTGGTGCAGAAAAGCTTTTAAAAGAGTATGGTGATTTAGATAATATTTATGACAATCTTGCAACTATAAAAGGTGCAAATCAAAAAAAACTTATAGCTTCAAAAGATGAAGCTTATATGTCTAAAAAACTTGTAACCCTAAAAGATGATGTTTTTGATGAGTTTAATTTTGAAGAGTATAAAATGGATGTACAAAACCCATTTGTAAATATATATGATGAACTTGTTAAGTATGAACAAAATGCTATCATCAGATATTTAAAAGCTAAAAATCTTGTAGGTGAAAAACAAGAGAATGAAGTTGCACAAAGAGTTGAAGAGGAGCAAAAAAGTTCTTTAGAATTTACTACTACCCTTATAACAGATGCTAAAGTTTTAGATATAGTTTTAGACTCCATAACAGACAATAGTGTCATAGCCTTTGATACAGAAACAACAGGACTAGAGTACGATAAAGATAAGTTAGTAGGCTTTAGTTTTTGTGTAAATAATAAAGAAGCTTACTATGTTCCTTTTGCTCACTTTTATTTGGGAGTAGGTGATCAAATAAGTGAAGAAGAAGCCAAAAGTGCTATAAGAAAAATCTTTAGACATAAAGTGGTCGGTCACAACATAAAATTTGATTTACATTTTGTAAGTAGATTTTTAGAGGATGACTCGCTAGGCATCTATGGGGATAGCATGGTTTTAGCATGGCTTATAAATCCTGAAAGTGCATTAGCTTTAGATAAACTATCAGACGCACTTCTAGGTCATAAAATGGTTGCTTTTAAAGATACTGTAAAAAAAGGTGAAACTTTTGCGTCAGTTGAACTAGAAGAGGCTTGTAAATATGCAGGCGAAGATGCTCTTATAACTTTTAAACTTTACAATCTATTTTTAAAAAAATTGAACTTACAAGATACAAATCATCTAATAGAAGAAGCTTTAAATGTTGAAATGCCTTTTATGCTTACACTCTTAGAAATGGAAAAAGATGGCATCAAATTAGATGCTGAATTTTTAGAGAAGTTTAAAGTTGAGGTAAAACTTACTCTTGAATCTTTAACTAAAAACATTCATACTCTAGCTGGAAGTGAATTTAATATAAATTCTACAAAACAGTTAGGTGTTGTACTTTTTGAGCATCTAGAATTGCCAGTTGGTAAAAAAACAAAAACAGGTTACTCAACAAATGAAGCAGTTTTAAACTCACTTATAGACGCACATGAGATAATTCCAGAACTTTTAAAATATCGTGAAGTTTATAAACTATTTTCAACTTATGTTGAACCATTGTTAAAACTAAGTTATGAGGATGAAAATTCTAGAATCCATACTTCATTTGTACAAACTGGAACAGCAACAGGGCGACTTAGTTCAAGAAATCCAAACTTACAAAATATCCCAGCAAGAAGTGAATTGGGCTTAAAAATAAGAGAGGCTTTTGTAGCTCAAGAGGGTAAAAAACTTATAGGTATAGATTACTCACAAATCGAGCTTAGACTTCTTGCACATTTTTCTGGTGATGAAGTTTTAGTAGATGCATTTAAACATGACAAAGATATTCACAGACAAACTGCAGTTGCACTTTTTGGTGAAGAAGATGCTGATGCTAAAAGGGGTGTTGCAAAAACTGTAAACTTTGGACTTCTTTATGGGATGGGTCAAAAGAAATTATCAGTTACACTAGGCATTACAACTAAAGAAGCAAAAGATATTATAGAAAAATATTTTGAGTCATTTCCAACTGTTAGAAGATTCTTTCGCTCAATAGTTGATTTATCAAAAGAGCAGGGTTTCGTAGAGACTCTTTTAAAAAGAAGAAGATACTTTGACTTTGAAAATGCAAAACCGATGTTCAAAGCAGCGTATGAAAGAGAATCAGTAAATACAGTTTTTCAAGGTAGTGCATCTGATTTGATAAAATTGTCAATGATAGAGATAAATAGAACTATTAAAAGTGAAAATTTGGAAGCTAAGATGCTGTTACAAATTCATGATGAATTGATATTTGAAGTAGATGCTGATAAAGCAGAAGAGTTTGGTGAAAAATTTAAAAGTATTATGGAAAATATAATGGAATTAAATATCCCTTTAAAAGCTAGTATGAATATTGGTGATAATTGGGGTGAGTTGAAATAATCCATCTTCTCTTGGAAGATGGATTTTAGTGCGTAATATTAGTAATTAAAAGCAACTTTATAAGTTGGATCATCCTCTTCATAAGAACAGTGTGGTCCAGCTTGTTTTAGTATAGCTTTACAGTCACCACTTAGATGTCGAAGTAGTAAGTTTTTCCCAGCATCTTCATATTTTTTAGTTATACCATCTATTGCTTCAACACCTGAACTATCCATAACTCTTGCATTTTTAAAGTCTATTACAACTTTTGGAGGGTCATTTGGGATGTCAAAGTTTTCATGAAATGTAGTAGCTGAACCAAAGAAAAGTGGACCTTCAAGTTCATAAACTTTTGTACCATCATCTTCAGTATGAGTTTTAGCCCATATATGAGCGTGTTTCCATGCAAAAACAAGTGAAGAGATAATAACACCAATGATAACAGCGATAGCTAAATCCTCTATAACTGTTATAATAGTTACAAGCACCATTATAAAGGCATCACTTTTTGGCATGTGTTTTATATGCGAAAAACTAGACCATTCAAAAGTTCCGATGCTTACCATAAACATAATTCCTGCTAAAACAGCTATAGGGATAATATTTAAAATATCTGTTAATGACACTACTAATAAAAGAAGAGTGGTGGCGGCAATAAAAGATGAAAGCCTACCTAGTCCGCCAGATGTAAAGTTTATGATAGATTGACCAACCATAGCACAACCAGCCATACCTCCAAAAAAACCACAAGTCATATTACCTGTACCTAAAGCTATACACTCTTTGTTTGCACTACCACGAACTCCACTCATTTCATCTAAAAGAGAAAGAGTTAAAAGTGATTCTATAAGACCAACAAGTGCAACAATAATAGCATAAGGTAATACCATCATAATAGCATCCATACTTAAAATATTTTGAGGAATTTCAAAGCTAGGAAGTTGTCCAGCAAATTGACTTAAATCTGCTAAATCTCCAATAAGAAGTGTATTCATTCCAGTAAAATAAACTAAAAGAGTAAGCACTACTATCGCAACTAAACCAGATGGAATAGCTTTTGTATATTTAGGTATAAAGAACATTATAAGCATTGTCGCAAATGTAATAACATACATAGTAATACCTTGACCTTCAAAAAATGAGATTTGAGAAGATGCTATCACGATAGCTAGACCATTTACAAAACCATACATTGCAGGTTGTGGAACTAAACGGATAAATTTACCAAGTTTTAGAAGTCCTACACCTATTTGAAATGCACCAGCGATAACTGTAGCTAAAAGTATGTAATGGAGTATGCCCATAGAGAGTTCAGTTCCAGCTAAACCTTGAGCAGATAACAGTGTATGAGCTTCTAGTGAAAGACCAACTAAAACTATAGCAACAGCACCAGTAGCTCCACTAATCATCCCCGGTTTACCACCAATAAGTGAAGTGATAAGTCCTAAGATAAATGCAGTATAAAGTCCAACTATAGGGCTAATATTTGCAATAAAACTAAACGCTATAGCTTCAGGAACTAAAGCAACAGCAACAACGAGTCCAGAGAGGACATCATTTTTTATATTTGAAGTATCGTATTTTTTTATGTCAAACAAGTAAATAACCTTTAGTTTATTTTAATGATTCTAATTGAGCTAAAACTTTTTCTTGTTTAGCTTTTGCATCTGATAGTGCTTCACGATTTTTTGCTAAAACATCTTCTGGTGCGTTTGCTACAAATCTTTCATTGTTTAGCATACCATTTAGTTTGCCTATCTCTTTTTCTAGTTTTTCATTTTGTTTTGTAAGTTTGTTGATTATAGAAGTTAAGTCTATAGAATCAGTTGGAATGAAAGTTTCACAACTATCAGCTATATCACTTACTGCATTTTCTATTTTTACTTCTGTAAACTCAACTACATCAACTTTTGCAAGCTTTAGTATAAACGGTAACATCATCTCTTTATCTTTATCGGAAATACCATCTATCTTTACGAAAGCTTTTGCAATTTTTTGGTTAGCTAAATCAACTAAAACTTTTGCACGACGAATAGAAACAATAGCATCCATAATGATGTTGAATTTCTTTTCTTCTTTTCTTCTTTTAGTTTTTGTAGGGTAAGTTTTAACCATGATAGATTCATCATTTTCCAATGAAGTTCCACTTAACTCATGGTAAAGATACTCTGTAACAAAAGGCATAAATGGATGAAGAAGTTTCATAGCTTCTTTAAAAACTGCTCCAAGTTCTACTATAGAACCTTTATCAGCTTTACTAAGCTCAATCCCCCAACCACAAAATTCATTCCAAATAAATCTATAGATAATAGTAGCTGCATCGTTGAATTTATATTCATCAAAAGCTTCTCTTACCTCCTTTGTAGCTTGATTAAGTCTTGAAGTCATATACTTACCAAGGTCAGTTGTAAGACAAAAACCTTTTAGGTCAGGGAAAGTATCTACATTCATTTGTAGGTATTTAGAAGCATTATAAAGTTTGTTTGTAAAGTTACGATTTTGTTCTAACTTTTCTGTACTCATTCGTATATCACGACCTTGAGCAGCACTGATTGCAAGAGTAAATCTTAATATATCAGCAGAGTATTGGTTTACCATATCTAAAGGATCAATTACATTTCCTTTAGATTTACTCATCTTATCACCTTTTTCATCTCTTACAAGTGCGTGAAGGTAGATATGGTTAAATGGAAGTTGACCGTTAAAGTTTTCACCCATCATCATCATTCTAGCTACCCAAAAGAAAAGGATGTCAAAACCTGTTATAAGCAGAGTATTTGGATAAAAATCTTTCATATCATCTGATTTAAAAAGTTTATCCATTTCAGCATCACCATTACCCCAACCTAAAGTTGAAAATGGCCATAAAGCAGAAGAGAACCAAGTGTCTAAAACATCTGGGTCTTGAGTAAGGTTTTTAGATGCACACTTAGGACAACTACTAGGGTTCTCATCTTGAGATGCAAATTCATGGTCACAATCATCACAGTAAAATACTGGTATGCGATGCCCCCACCAAAGTTGGCGAGATATACACCAGTCTCTTAGTTCACCCATCCAAGAGTTGTAAGAGTTTATCCAGTGAGGTGGAAAAAATTGAGCTTCACCATTATTTGTTTTCTCTATAGATTTGTCAGCTACTTCACTTCTAACAAACCATTGTTTAGAGATATATGGCTCAACAATATTTTTACATCTGTAACAATGCCCAACTTGATGTTTATGGTCTTCTATCTTAACAATAAAACCCTCTTCATCAAGTCTTTTTACAATTATTTCACGAGCCTCAATTCTTTCTAGTCCTTTGAACTCTTCAGCATAATCGTTTAAAATACCTTTTTCATCAAAAACAGTTATAAATTCTAAATCGTGTCTTTTTCCAACCTCATAATCGTTTTGGTCGTGAGCAGGTGTAACTTTTACCACACCAGTTCCAAATTCCATATCAACATGAGTATCTGCAATGATAGTAACTTCTCTATTTAGTAAAGGTAGTTTTATCTTTTTACCGATAATACCTTTGTATCTTTCATCTTCTGGATGAACCATCACAGCTGTATCACCAAAATATGTTTCAGGTCTAGTAGTTGCAACTTCAACAAATCCACTTCCATCAGCAAATGGGTATTTTATATGGTAAAACTTACCATCATGGTCTTCATGCTCAACTTCGATGTCACTTAACGCACCATCATGTGTACACCAGTTTACCATGTAGTTCCCACGAACTATAAGACCTTTGTTGTATAGATGTACAAAAGCTTCTTTTACAGATGTTTGAAGACCATCATCCATAGTAAATCTTTCACGCTCCCAAGCAGGAGATACACCCATCTTACGAAGTTGTTCAGTCATAATCCCAGCTGATTCTTCTTTCCAAGCCCAAGCACGCTCTAAAAACTTTTCACGACCAAGTTCCTCTTTAGTTATGCCCTCTGCTAAAAGTTGTTTCTCTACAACATTTTGAGTAGCAATTCCTGCATGGTCAGTTCCTGGTTGCCAAAGAGTTTTATAACCATCCATTCTTTTGTAACGAGTGATAATATCTTGAAGAGTAAAAGTAAGCGCATGACCAATATGTAAACGACCTGTTACATTTGGTGGTGGCATCATTATAGAGAAGTTTTTTCCATCTTCTTGGATAGATTTATTTCCATCTATTTCGAAGTATTTTCTATCTTCCCAGATTTTGTAAAATTTGTTTTCTATTTCTTGAGGTTCGTAAGAGTTTGATGACATATAATCGCCTTGAAAATTGTAGTTTTATTTTCGCGATTATATCTAAAAAGTTATGAGGATTTACTTATATGCCAGTTATTGTCTTTTTAATTTGAGCTTTATCTCTGTACATATTTTTATCTGCAGTATCTATTATATTATTTAGGTAGTCATCATTTTTAAACTCTTGAGCACCAAAAGAGAAACTTATTTTAAATGAAGCACCTTTTATTTTTAGGTTTTTACTAACTAGAGCATTTCTAATTGATTCTAATCGCTTTAAAACTAAAGCTTTTTGTGTCCCTTTTGGAAAAATTATGATAAATTCATCTCCACCATAACGAACAACTATACCTTTTGTCTTTTTAAGTTGAGCAGCTACATATATAAGTACTTTATCACCAATAATATGACCATGAGTATCATTTATATCTTTAAAATAATTTAGGTCAATAATTGCAAGGACTCCACTAAGTTTAAACTTTTGTGACTCTAAAATATTGTCATGTAACCATTTTCTGTTATTTACATTAGTTAAACCATCTTTATAAACAGTTTTTCTAAGTTCTTCAATTTCTTTTTTTAACTCTTCTGTTTCTGATAGAGCTTCACTTAAAGTTTCTTCATCTTTATTTTTTATAGCATCCATAGCTTTAGTAGTTGATTTACTAAGTTGATTAACACTTTTTGTTGTTTGTGCTTGTAAATCTTTAATATTTGAACACTCTTTTTCAAGCAGATTTTTAGCCAATCCAGGTTCATCTTCTATTGTTATGTTATGTAAAGTTGCTAGTTTTGAAAATATAGAAGCAAACATACTAGGAGTAACCACATCCATTTGGTCTATAGATCTTTTTATTTCATTTGTAATAATTTGTAGTATTTCTTGAGATCCTGACATCTAGCACCTTGTAAAAATTAATAATACATATAGTCTAACATATAATTGATAATATTAGATATAATTTTATTATAAAGGGGAATATTTGCCATTATCGCGTTTAAATAAGGAACAGTATTTAGCTGCTACATCAAAAGAGAAACAGAATCTTATAATCGCATCAGCTGGTACTGGAAAAACTTCTACTATCGTTGGTAGAATTGGACATTTACTAGGTATTGGTATAAAGCCTGATGAGATTTTACTTTTAACTTTTACAAATAAAGCTGCTGCTGAGATGGTTGAGAGAGTAGCTGAGTATTTTGGAAAAAATATGGCATCAAAAATAGATGCTGGGACATTTCATGCTGTTAGCTATAGATGGTTAAAAAAACAAGACCATAAGGTTGTTTTAAAACAACAAAGGGAGTTGAAAACTCTTTTTCGTAGTGTTTTTGAAAAACGCTCTTTTATGAATATAGATGCGGAAATCACACCCTATGGTGGTAATCATCTTTATGATATGTATTCTTTTTATCAAAATACAGAATTAGATAATAACTTTGAAGATTGGGTAATAGATAAATATCCAGAACATGAACAATTTGCATTGATATATGCTGATGTAGTTGATGAGTTTGAACAGTTAAAAAAAGAGTATGGTTTTGTTAATTTTAATGATTTACTTTTAAACTTTAGAGATTTATGCAAAACTAAAGAGTTAGGTTATAAAGAGGTTTTAGTAGATGAGTATCAAGATACAAATGCACTTCAAGGTACACTCATAGATGCTATGAAGCCACCATCTTTGTTTTGTGTAGGGGATTATGATCAAAGTATTTATGCTTTTAATGGTGCAGATATATCTATAATAGGAACATTTAATAAAAAATTTCCAAATGCAGTTGTACATACTCTTACAAAAAATTATCGTTCAACTTCACCTATACTCTCTTTAGCATCAAAAGTTATAGAGCATAATGAGAGGATTTATCCGAAAAAACTTGAAGTTACAAGAAATCAACCTGCTATTGCTCCAAAACTTTTAGCTTTTGATGAACTTTTTGATCAGTATCACGCAATGGCAGCAGGGATTAGAGATTCTCAAACTCCAAATGAAGATATAGCAGTTATATTTAGAAATAACTCCTCAGCAGATGGTATAGAGGTAGGACTTCGTGAACTAAATATCCCATGTAAGAGAAAAGGTGGGACTAGTTTTTTTGATTCTCGTGAGGTAAAAGCAGTTTTAGATTTCTATACATTATTAGTAAATGAATCGGATATGATGTCTTTTATACATTTGTTTGAATTTGCTCGTGGTATTGGTAGTGCTATGGCAAAAGAGTTATATATAGCTCTTAAAACATTGGGTCATGGAAAAATATTTTATGGGCTTTATGCTCCAGATGAATCTATGAAAAATCCTTTTGAGAAACGAAAATTAAACCATCAACTAGGGCTTTTTGATGATTTTTTAGAATTAGGTGCTGTTGGTAAATTTGCAAAATTAGGTTTTGAAGATAAATTTATGAGAAATCCTATTTTAAAGCATCCTAGGCTTACAAAGGATTCCGCTACATTTTTATATGATTTTTATAGGTTATATCGTGATTTGAAGGGGATTAAACAGCCTCGTACTATTGTTAAAAAAATAGCTACTTCAAGTATATATAAATACATAAGTGAAATTTTAGCAAATAAAAGGGCTCAGTTAAAAGATGGAAGTATAGATGAAAAACAAAAAACAGAAGCACTTAGTCGTATAAGTAGAAAGATAGTTCTTTTAGAAGAACTTTCAAAACCATATAACGACCATAATAGATTTTTAAATGCTATGATTTTAGGTTCATCAGATTTAACTCAAGGGGAGGGTGTAAATCTTTTAAGTGTTCATGCATCTAAAGGACTTGAATATAAAGAAGTCTATGTGGTTGATTTAATGGATGGGCGATTTCCAAATAGAAAATTAATGCAAAGAGGTGGTTCACTTGATGAAGAGAGGCGACTTTTTTATGTGGCAGTTACTAGGGCTAAAGATATTTTGTATTTGAGTTATGCAAAGTATGATAAAATAAAGAAGATAAATTTTATGCCATCACAATTTTTATATGAAGCAGGGTTAGTACCTAAAGATGAAGTTTATAAAGCTTTAGTTCTAAAAGAGTTAGATAAAGATGAAAAATAAAATTATTTAAGTAATAATACTAAAGCAAGTCTATCGTTTACATGTAGCTTTGAAAATATGGAGCTAATATGTGCTTTAACTGTTCTAGTTGTAATACTTAGTTTTGAAGCAATAGCAAGGTTGGTTAAACCATTTAATATATGATTAACAACTTCTATTTCTTTAGGAGCAAGCCTATTTTGGATTAGTTTTAATGCGTCTTCATTTAAAATATCTTTTTTTATATTTTTTGCTAAAGCAATTGTTAATTCAGGGTATGTCCAAATTTTAGATTCTTCTACTGTTTTTATCATCTGATTGTAGTGTGTTGCTAGCATTCTGGAATTACCATAGGCTTTTATACCATGAGTAATTAAGTTTTTACCAGTAGTTATTTCAGGAGCTTTTTCTAGTATGATGAGGTTTTTTGGGATAGAATTTGATGTTATTAGTTTATTTATATCTTGTGCTACAGAATCGTAGTCAGCTATAATGATATAACTACTAGTTCTATCTAATTCTTTATTTAAGGATTCAATATCAAAGCATGATGTAAAAAATTCTATATTATGTCTTTTTATCCATTCACCTATTGTATCTATATCTGAACTAAAAAAAATGGGTTGCATCTTATCTACCTTTCTGAGAATACATATTGTTTT
>JAYEHQ010000077.1:0-10068 GCA_034659595.1 Campylobacterota bacterium | reverse complement strand
TCTTTTTCATAAGTATCAAACTTATAATTTTCATCTCTTTTAGCAGTAGATTTAGATATAACTTCAACTATTATTTCTGGAGCTTTTGTGATATAAGCATCATGCGGTTCATCGCAAATAAGCACTACATCTGGTCTTAAAACGGTGCTATTACTTAGTTTCCAATCCTCTTCACCTAAAACCAAACACTTCTCACATTCATCTATGTATTCCCCAAGTTCTCTAGCTATTGCATAAGCAATAGCTTGATGATTTATCATTGGTGATGGGGACATAGATATAGGATAACCATCATAAAGTTCCCACTCACCTTTCCACTCTTTATAATCAGCATAAGTATAACTTGGTAAATATTCCTTAGCTCCCATAACAATTCCTTAGTTTTAAGATATAATTTTAACATTATACTTAAAAGGAATTAACACATGATTATTATTCCAGCACGATTGGCATCTACTAGATTCCCAAAGAAAGTTTTAGCAGACATTGGTGGTTTACCTATGGTTGTAAGAACTGCAAAAAGAGTACAACATTTAGATGAAGTTGTAGTTGCAGCTGATGATGAAAAGATTATTTCAATCTGCAAAGAGCATGGTATAGATGCAATGCTAACCTCCACTACACATAAAAGCGGAACAGACCGTATAAATGAGTGTGCAAATATTTTAAACTTAGATGATGATGAATTAGTTATAAATGTACAAGCAGATGAACCTTTTATAGAACCAGAAGTTGTTCAAAATCTCATAACAAGATTAAAATCACTTCAAGAGAAAAAAGAACCATTTATAATGGGAAGCTGTTTTAATGCTATAAATGCAGAGTCAGCAAAAGACCCAAACCTTGTAAAAGTTGTTTTAGACGCAAACAATAACGCTATATATTTTTCCCGTTCACTAATACCTTACAACCAAGGTGGTGGTGCTAAATACTTCGGTCACATCGGCATCTATGGATTTACTAAAAAAAGCTTAAAAGAGTTTTGTAACTTAGGTGATGCACCTATAGAAGATATAGAAAAACTAGAACAACTAAGAGCAATACACCATCAAAAAAAGATAACAATGGTAAAAGTAGCAAGTACAGGTTTTGGGATAGATACTAAAGAGGATTTAGATAGAGCTATTGAGATTTTTCTTTAACATTAAATTAATACTTTATCTAGCTAAAACTCTTCAAGAGGAAGATTGATGAAATATTTTATACATTTTATGACTACTAAATATTATGATAGAATAGATATATAACTTGAAAATAATATTTATATTAATCATCTTTTTTAATTTAATTTACGGTGAATTTCAAAAAGATAAGTTGCCCCCAAGGGACGAGCAAAGAAGTAAACTTCCAGCCCAAATACTTATGCCGAATTTTACACTAATTATAAAAAAAATCAAGGCTATAAAATGACTCAAAAAGAAAAAGCAGATTTTCTATCTGTTGCACCAATGACTCTAAGAAACTGGAAAAAATATAAACCAAATTTATATGAAATAATCATGAAAGGATTTGCCTTTAACGATATAATTAAAAAAACTGAACAAAACCTTGATGAATTAAAATTATTGGAAAAAGAAGCGAAGTAGATAGTAGATGGGGTATTTATAAATATTAGATTGCTCTCTACCACTCACAGGGAGTGATAGAGCTAAATTAGTGAGACTAAAATCTATTTAGTTGATTAAAAGATTTTTTAAATCCTCTTTTGCATCACCTGTATAACTTAAGTTAAAAGTATCTACTAAAAAGTTAGTTACATCATCATTTAAAAACTCTGGAGCTTTTGGTCCAAGATAGATATTTTTGATACCTAAACTAAATAGTCCAAGTAAAATAATTACAGCTTTTTGTTCCATCCAGCTAAGAACTATAGATATAGGTAAATCGTTGATAGGCACATTTAAAGCACCACTAACAGCTTTTGCAATCTCTACCGCACCATTAGAATCATTACATTGTCCAAGGTCTAAATATCTAGGAATTTCAGTACCTTCAATATTTCCAAAGTCAATATCGTTAAATCTAAATTTACCACATGAAGAAGTGATAATTACACAATCTTTTGGTAGGTTTTCAGCCATCTCTCTATAGTAGTCACCAGCTTTACCAGGTGCATCACAACCAGCTATAACAAAGAATTGTTTGATTTTACCGCCAGCAATAGCTTCAAGAATTTGAGGAGCTAAAGTCATGATAGTTTTATGATGGTGTCCAGTTGAAAGAGTTAAATCATCTTCCATCACTGTATCTTCACAAGCTAAAGTAGTCTCAATAAGTTCAGTAAAATCAAAACCTTCGATTTTTTTAGCACCCTCAATACCTACTATTTTATAAGTAAATACTCTATCTAAATAATCAGCATCTTTTTTAGGTGGAACTATACAGTTTGTATTTACAACAAATGTACCTTTAAACCTTTTCATTAGTTTTACTTGATCAAACCAAGCTTTACCAACATTACCTTTTAGGTGTTTGTATTTTCTTAATTCTGGATAACCGTGAGCTGGTAGCATCTCTGAGTGAGTATATACATTTATACCTTTACCCTCAGTAGCTTTTAGTAACTCTTCAAACATCTCTAAGTTATGTCCACTAACTAAGATAGCTTTACCCTCAACAACATTTTGAGAAATCTCAACAGGTGTAGGGATACCAAACTTACCAGTATGTGCATTTGAAAGTTTATCCATAACTTCGATTCCAGCAGAACCAACTTTCATAAGTTGCTTGATATGATCATCAAAGTTAAAGTTTACATTTGTAAGAGTAAAATAAAGAGTTTCACTTATAACATCATCAATATTTTTAGTCTCAGTTGGAGCTAACTCGTTTAGATGCTCTCTATAAGCAGATAACCCCTTTAGTCCATAAATCATAGTATCTTGAAGATTTGATAAATTCTCATCTTTACCACAAGTTCCAACAACTTGACCCGCACTACCACAACCGTTTGGCATACTCATTTCACACTGGTTACAAAACATACTCATATTTATTTTCTCCTAATTTTTATGAGTGTAGTTTAGTGTAATCAATATCTATTATCATTAACATCTGTTAAGAGAATTGTTTTTTTAGTAAATCTTTATTAACTATAAATTTATTTTTATCCAATGTTATAATCTCTTCTTTTTTAAATTTTTTTAAAATTCTTGAAAATGTAACTGGGGTTATATTTAAGTTGTCAGCTATTTGATGATGCTTTGCACAATTTAAACATTTCTCATTGTTATAGATAAATTTTGCGATTCTCTGAGTTGCATCCATAGTTAGATTTGAAGATATAATTTTTTCTAAATTTATAACTTTATTTGCCATTGATTTTAATACAAATGGTGCTACGTCTTTATGGTATAAAAACTGTTCTTCAAATTCTTTATAGTCAATTACAAGTATAGTTGAATCACCTATAGACTTTGCAGATGCTGGAAAATTTATGTTATTATAATTTGAAACTTCGGCAATAAATTCAAAAGGGGAAAATTGTTTTAAAACAATCTCTCTCCCTTTTAAATTTATTTTATATACCTCAACTTGACCGTGAAGTAACATATGTATATTATTACTTATATCATTTTCATAAAACAGTATATTGCCATTTTTCAAATATTTAATAGTAGATATTTTTTTTAAAACCTCTAGTTCATCATTATTTAATTTACTAAATATTGGAATAGATTTTAATAATTTTAAAATATCATTCATAATAATATTTATGGAATCACAGGAGGAGCTATCTCTTCACCTAAAAAAGCGTAACTTTTACCAATCCTAGCAACTGGATTAAACTCTATAGTCAATCTCTCTTTATCTGTAACATTTTCATCTTTTACAAATATCTGTTTAAGATTTAAAACGAGTGGTATAGTATTACCTCCACCTAAGTCTATCTCTTGGTTAAAATCACAAAAATAAGCACAAGGTACATTATCTATCATAGGTGGGTATTCATCAAATACTTTAGTTGTTTTTATATCAAAAAGTTCAGCTTCACTTATATCTTTATCTACACCCTTAGAACTAAAGTGCATCTTCTCTAAGTTTTCTTCATCAACCATACATATAGTACATTTTTTATGTTTTCGTATATTTGCAAGTGTATCTTTAGGAGTACCATCAGCTTTATGCCCAACAGAAATAAGTACACTAGCAGGTTCTGACGATAAGCCTATAAAATAACTAAACGGTGCTATATTCACAACACCCTCATCTTCTGTAACTACCCATGCAATAGGGCGTGGAATAATTGTCTGAGCCATTAGTTTATAATGTTCATTTATACTACTGTTTTTTTCTAAATCAAATATCATTTTTTTCCTTTTTCTAAATTTTAATTATATCAATACACTAAGTAGTAGAGAGTAAACTTTCTAAAGGCAAACCAAGCTTTTTAGCTACATCTTTAGGAGTTAGTCCAAATTCTTTAACCATAATAAGTGCATTCTTCAATTTTTCTTCTTCACGACCCTCTTCACGACCCTCTTCCAATCCATCTCTTTTAGCTTTCTCAATAGAGTTTTTTTGTATAAATAGAAACTCTTCTCTTTTTTCTTGTAATTCTATCTCATCTTTACTCATATTGGCTGTACTAGCTATATCAAATGCTTTTTTTAAATTATTATCTATATTTTTTGGAACTAGATTTAATTTTCTTGCATTCTTTATGAAGTATAGCCATTTTTCTTCTATGTTTTTACACTCACTAAGTTCTTTATTTATTTTTGGCAACTCTATAAATACTAATTCTATATCATCTTTATATTTTGTAAAGTTTTCTTTTTCTAGTAGTTTAAAGCTTGATTTATATTTTTCAAAATCAAACATTTTAAAATTTACTATTGTTAGTGCTATTACTGGATTTAGAAGATGATATTTATCTCCTGCATCTAGTTGGTTTGCGTAGTTTTTTGCAGTGTTATAGAGTATTCTACTCTCAAATCCATCATGGTTAAGAATCTGCATCTCTATGATAACTTTTGTGTCATCTGCTAATGTTGCTTTAACATCTACTGCTGTGTCTTTCATACCTTTTAGTTTTGGTACATTGCAAGGGTCTTCTATAGTTAAATCAACTATGTTTAACTCTAATATGGAGTTTAAGAAACTTAGAAGTATATCTTTTGAATTTTCACTTCCAAATACTTTTTTAAAAGCATAGTCTGTTTTTATATCTAAAAATTTCATTATTATCTCTTTTTTTTATGATTTTTCAATCTGTAAATCTATCATCAGAACGCATCTCACTAACATCATCACTACTTGATTTCATCCAACCACTTTTTGTATCACCTTCTATTTTATCAAAATTTTCTATATATGGCTTTATATCTAAAAGTGGAGTGCCGTTTAAAATATCTATACCTTTTATAGTTACAATATTCTCTTTTACATCTACTAACTCAACTACTGAGAGACCGATGCTATTTGGATGAGCTGGGGTTCTTGTTGAAAACACACCTCTTGGAGTATTTGTCAAATCATTAAATGGCACTACTTGAAGTTTATGCTCTTTTACCTTATGAAAATAATAAATCAAGTAAACATGACTAAACCCATCCAAATCTTTTAAACCATCTTGAAACTCTTTTTTAAACTCTATAGTAGCTAAAGTATCTTTTGCACCTCGTGGTTGAACGGGCATATTTTCTAAATTACAAAAAGGTGATTTTATTGTTGCGATTTGTTGTAGATTTATATTCATTATTTTCCTTTGAATTATTTTATTATAAAAAAAATCAGATATAATTTTGTTGCGGTTCTGCTGTAGCTATATGCAACAGTTGTAGCTGAAGCATATAGTTTGTCTATGAGATATTGAAGTATCTCAATAAGGATAACTAAACAAGTAGAGGGAGAATTTATTCTCTCTCAATATGCAAATTATATCAAAAATTTCTTTCTTTTTTTTTAAATACTAATAAAGTATCATTTTTATAGCTATTATATACAAAGTAACAGCCAATATTTTTTTGATACTACTCGATGATACTTTAAAATGTAAAATATAATTACCTAACATCCCACCTAAATACGCTCCAATAGCGATGATAAACAGAAATAGATAATCAAGTTCAACAACACTAGCATAACTTGAAAATGCAACTATAGATGAAAATGGTATAACAAATGTGATGCCAAGAGCGATTTTCTTTGCATCATACCCAAACAAAAGTAAAATAGGTGCGATAATAGAACCTCCCCCTATCCCTAAAAATCCTGAGAAAAATCCACCAATTGAACCTGCAAAAACAAGTATCAGTTTATTATGATTATCCCCATCTTTAGTTGGTTTTTTAAAAAATAAAATCATAGATGCTATGATAAGTAAAGCGTATCCAAATATAGTTTTTACTATCTCGGTATCTATTAGAAGAGAGATTTGTGAACCGATAAATGCAAGTAAAACAGAACTAACTATAAGAGGTAATACAAAATCCATATCAAATAATTTTTTCTTAAAATTTAAAAAACTAGTTGTAACTGTTGTTGTAAAGTTCACAAAAAGCCCACCAGCTCGTGCAACATCAAATGTAAGACCAAGCATATTAAATGATGGAACTAATGCTACAGCAGAACCTAGTCCAGCTATGGAGAAGATAGTTGAAAGCAAAAAAGTAGCTATAAAATATACAAAATATTCCATATTTATCTAATCTTTTGCATCTATAAAATTAAAAGAGAACCCTACTCCACCATCTACAGCATTATTTTTAAAACTATATTTAAACATTTTTATAGCTAAATCACCTGTACAATGAGTTGGTAAAACTTTTTCAACACCTAAATTTTTAAGATTATCTATAGTAGTTTGAATTTTCTCATTATCGCTATGAAGAAGATGAAATCCACCAATGGCAAATTTTATATCTTTGCTTATAACACTTTTTGCTTTTTTAGTGATGTTATCTATCCCAAAATGACCACAACCTGTTATAACTTTAGGAAATTCATCATCTATGATTAAAGATTGTTCTGGCATCTCATCTCCTAACAATCCAGTAGTATAAAGATTGTCAAAAAGTTTTTGTGCTTTTTTCGTACAAATAATAACCTCTTTAGCTAATGTTTTTAGGTCTTTTATAAGATGCTTTGAAAGTGAAGATGGTACAAAAAGTGTCAAATTTGGATTTAACTCTAAAATAGAATCAATACCGCCAATGTGATCCCAATGGGAATGGGTAATAAATAAATATTTAATTTTTTTTACATCAACACCTAACTCTCTTATATTTTCTAGTAAAACTCTACCATTACTTCCTGTGTCAAAAAGCAAATTGTATTTTTCTAAGTAAGCACTAAAACCCCAAAGAGATTTACACTTGTCATTGTAATTATAGTTGTCAAATAATATTTTCACTTCATTCCCTTATGATATTAAAAAAATTTTATAATAATAGATTATAATAAATATAACTTAAATAAACATAATAATAACTATTATCATTTTAATTATCAATTAAGAAACCTTTAGCTAAAGTTTCACTAATTGATATTAATTATCGAAATAAAGGAAAATTATGAAAAAAATGATTCTTACAAGTTTAGTTGGTGGCGTTCTTTTAAATGCACAAGTGATTCCTGCTATAAATTCAAAAGCTGGAGCTATGATTTTACCTGAGGGTAAAGTTAAAATGGGGATAAAACATATTCAATTTAAAAGAGATTCTATGTTTAATGGAACTCATGAAGTTACAAATCAACAAAACCTTAATGCAACTGCAAAAATTACACTTTTAACATTGAGATATGGTGTTAGTAAAAACTTTGATGTAAGAATAGCTTTACCATATAAAAATATAGATGCAACGGCTAAACTCGGTTTAAATAATGTGGCTATAAACAATAGTGGGATTGGTGATGTTGTAGTGATGGGTAGATTCGTTGTTCTTCCTATGCAAGATTATGGATTTCAATTCTCAATTGGTGGAGGTGTAAAACTTCCAACAGGTTCAACAAATGATGGATTTAAAACAGCACCAGCATTTGCTACAAATGTAAATACACCACTACCTACACAAATGGGAACAGGTAAATATGAATATAAAGCTGAACTAGGCATCTCAAAACCCATAAATGAAAATATGAGAATTGATTTTAATACAATTTATACATATAGACCAAAAGCAGAAAATAATTATGATTTTGGAGATGAACTTAGCTATGACCTCTCTTTTACAGGTGCCATTACAAAAAATATAAATCTAGGTATAGAATACAACGGAAAATATAATACTAAAACAGATATGGGTACAGATACAAATGCAATGCTTCGCTCAATGCTTCCATTTAAAGCATCTAGCGGAACAGTTGGTTACATAACACCTCAAATAGATTTTCTACCATTTGATAAACCAAAATTTCATATAGGTCTAGGTGTCTCTTTCTTAGCTCATTATGATGTTAAAGAGTATCAACCAGTTGAAAAACAGAAGTTTGTGATGAGAATTGGGTATTTGTTTTAAAAGGATTTGATATGTTAAAAAAGATGATTTTATTAGTAGCGTTACTGTTTTCACTAAATGCAAATGAGTTTAAAAAAGTAGATAAGTTAGTTCTTAGTGGACCTATGGCTTCAGTATCGCATCCACTTCTTAGGATGATTCAAACAGGTGCTTTAGATGATATAGCTAAAAATGTAGAGTTTATCATGTGGAAAAATCCTGATGAGCTTCGTGCTTTAACATTAAGAGGAAGAGCAGATTTTATAGCTGTACCAACAAATGTAGGGGCAAATCTTTATAACAAGGGTGTAGATATAAAACTTCTAAATGTTTCTGTTTGGGGTGTTCTTGGGATGATTACAAGAGATAAAACTAAAAAAACTTTAGCAGATTTTAAAGGGTGCGAGATTGCGATGCCATTTCGTGCAGATATGCCAGATATAGTTTTTGAAGAGATTATAAAAAAACAAGGACTAAGTCCTAAAAAAGATTTTGACCTAAAATATGTTGGCTCACCTATAGATGCCATGCAGATGCTAGTTATGAGAAGAGTTGATCATGCACTTTTAGCAGAACCAGCTATCTCTATGGCTCTTAGAAAAACAAACTCTTTCCCATTAAAACTTATAGCACCAGACTTATATAGAAGTTCAAGCTTAGAAGATGAGTGGGGAGATGTGTTTAAGATAGAAGCAAAAACCCCAGAAGCTGGTATGGTTATGGTTGGCAAACAAGATGATTTTGTAGTAAAAAGATTTAACGAAGAGTATGAAAAAGCTTTAAAATGGTACAAATCACATCCAAAAGAAGCTGGAATATTAGTAAATAAATATATTCCAATGTTAATGCCTGAAGCTGTAGCAGATAGTATAAATTTCGTTCAACTTCAAAGTGTTAAAGCTATAGATGCTAAAAAAGATTTAGATAATTTTTTTAGTATTTTAAAAAGTAATAATCCTAAAAGTATAGGTGGTAAAATCCCTAATGATGGGTTTTACTCTATCTTTTCTAATTCAAATCTAGCACCAAAATAGCCTTTGCTCTCTTGTATATGTTTCATGTTCAAAATATCTTTAACATGAAATGAGAAGAGAATATCTTCATCCCAAATATCTATAAAGTTACAAGCAGATGAATCTGTCTCAAATGTTATTTGCACTCGCCCATCAATGATTGTTGCGTCAAGATGTTTAATTACGCGTTTAGGATGGAGAAAAAAATTACTTCTATAAAAGAGCATAGCATACCCTTCTTCTTTATCTAAAAACTTTTTTAATTCTTGTGGTTCGAAATGGTTATTTTTATTTGTATCGTAATCAAGTTTGATTAGTTCAGAAGAAGCATCATCGATTAACCATAGTATATATATCTGTTGCTCTTTAGTATTATATTTAGCACTTATATCGACAAAAATATGTGGATGAGCGAACAGAAAAAATGGTACTAGCAATATAAATATAAATTTACAACAAATGCTCATATATACCTTTCTTAAATAAAAATAGTACCTCAATTATACAGTAATAACTATGATTGCCATCACTATATATTGAGTTTATATTCTATGTTGTTAATATAAGAAAGTTTATGAAATTTATACTAAAAATATTAAAAGTAAGGCTTTATT